>CANQIV010000001.1 GCA_947624135.1 uncultured Bacilli bacterium
TTCCAAAGAGATATTATACAACATAAACATATACATTTTAACTAATGATGCGTATACATTTTAAAAAAGGATTAACAAAAATTAAAAAATATGTTGACAAATGTAGACATTTGTAGTATTATTAGTATAGTTTAGAGATAGATAGAGGAGGATACATTATAGAATAAAAATAATCATTCAAAAATAATTGTTTAATTTTAAACAGTTATATATAAAATAAAACCAATTAGAAAGTTATATTATGTTAGTCAGATGTTCTAGAATGAAATCTACTATTATTAAAGCATAAAATAAATTATATTTGGATAATAAAAATATATAACATATATTATATTTATTAGACAATTATAAAAAAAGAGAATGACTATGTAATAAAAATAGTGCTGAATCATTTATCTAGAAATTCTAAGCGAAAAACATTATATAGTTATAACTATATAAATGTATTTACTTAGTATTTCACTGGAAATGCATTGCAATTTCTGCCTACTCTAAATGTTACAATTGTAAGAAGAAAGAAAACTTCTCAGGTAGAGATATTGTACTTGACACTGATAATGTTTTGTTACAATTTTCTAAACTCAAAAGCGATTACTTTATCAGGGTGATTGCTTTTTTGATGTTTACATCTTTTTTTTTAGATGTTATAATGTAAATCGAGGTGCATTATGAAAATTAAATATGAACTACTTAAAAATGATACTAAAACAAAATCTAGATATGGTCTAATACATACAAATTATGGTACATTTGAAACACCTATTTTTATGCCCGTTGGTACACAAGCTACAGTTAAAACATTGTCACCAGAAGAAATAAAAGAAATAGGGAGTGGAATTATTCTTTCAAATACATATCATTTATGGCTTAGACCGGGTGAAGATGTAATATATAAAGCTGGTGGATTACATAAATTTATGAATTATGATGGTCCAATACTTACTGATAGTGGTGGATTTCAAGTATTCAGTTTAGCTAAAGATAAGAAAAAAGATATAACTGAGGAAGGAGTATACTTTAAAAGTCATATAGATGGTAAAAAACTACTTTTAACTCCAGAACTTTCAATACAAATTCAAAATAAACTTGATAGTGATATTGCTATGTCATTTGATGAATGTATACCATACCCTGCAGATTATAAGTATGCTAAAGAAAGTACAGAAAGAACACTTAGATGGGCTAAAAGAGGAAAAGATGCATTTAATAATGAAAATCAGTCTTTGTTTGGAATAGTACAAGGTGGAGAATACGAAGATTTAAGAACAATGAGTGCAAAAGAAACAGTAAAAATGAATTTTGATGGTTACAGTATAGGTGGTACTAGTGTTGGTGAAGATAAAGATACTATGTATAAAATGATTGATTATGCTATAAAAGAATTACCAATAGATAAACCACGATATCTAATGGGAGTAGGTGATCCTATAGATATAATAGAAGGTGTAATTAGAGGAATAGATATGTTTGATTGTGTCCTTCCAACTCGTATTGCAAGACATGGTAATGCATTTACTAAATTTGGTAAAATTAATATTAGAAACAATAAATACAAAGAAGATTTTACACCCATAGAAAGTGATTGCGATTGTTATACTTGTAAGCACTATACAAAAGCATATATAAGACATTTGATAGTAGCAAGCGAATCATTTGGACAAAGACTTTTATCAATACATAATATTAGATTTTTAACTAAATTAACTGAAGATTTAAGAGAATGTATAAAAAATGATAATATACTTGAATATAAAAAAGAATTTATAGAAAAATATAGGAGAAACAATGAGAATATATAATAAAACTTATAATTTAAATGGTGTAAATGCTAATATAGTTCATATATCAGATATACATTATTATAGTAAAAACGATATGAAAAATTTAAATAAAGTATTAGATGAAATAAAAAAAATTGAACCAAATTATATATGCATAACTGGTGATTTAACAGATGAATCAAATGTTTTTGATGAAGAAATGTTAATAGAATGGTTAACTAAACTTTCTAATATATCAAAAGTTATGTTATCTTTAGGTAATCACGAATTTTATATTAATAAATGTAATTCAATATATGGATTAAATAATGAATTATTTAAAAAAATTAAAAATATTGATAACTTATACTTTTTAGATAACAAAAATGTATTAATAGATGATATAAACTTTATAGGACTAACCTTACCAGTAGGTTATTATCTTTCTGAAAGTAATAAACCAAATATGGAAAAATATTTAAAAGAATTAAAAATAAAAGAAAAATACTATAATATATTATTATGTCATAGTCCAATAAATTTATTAAATGAAGATTTATTAAAAAAATACAAAATAAATTTAATACTTTGTGGACATACACATGGTGGGATGATACCTAGAATATTAAAACCAATTTTTAAAAATAATGGTTTAATAACTCCATCTAAAAAAATTACATTAACAACATCGTATGGACATTTAAAAATATATAATACTGATATAATAATTACAAGTGGGATAACAGCTATTTCAAATATGAATAATTTTAAAATGTTAAAAAATATATATGATATGGAAATAGTAAATATAAAAATAAAAAAATAAATAAAATTCGACAAAAATTTCAATAATCATTTTTTATAATAATAAGGGTGAAAAAAATGTATTACTTATTTGTTATAAAAAATGATTTTTTAAAAAGCTACGATGAAGAATACTTGTATGATATATTAAAAAAATTAAAAATGATGAATCAAAAAAATTACAATTATGGTATAAGTTTATATTATAATATTTGTAATCTATTTAATATAAAAATAATAAAACATTATATAAAAACTAAAACTAATTTATCTTATAAAAACAATAAATTTTTTTTAACTAAAAATGATTATTTTGAAATAAGAAAAAGCTGTGTAATTATTAATAGTGAAAAATATTTAAGACAAATTTTATGTGTATTTTATATATATAATAAAAATATATTCGCATGTAATTTTGATACAAATAAATATTTTTGGATAAAAGAAAAATTAAGCGTATAATGCTTAAATTATTTTATCAATTAATCCATAATTTAATGCTTCTTCTGCACTCATAAAATTATCTCTATCAGTATCTTGTTCTATTGTATTTAAATCTTTTCCAGTATTGATAGATAATATTTTATTTAATTTATCTTTAGTTTTTAAAATATGTTCAGCTGCAATTTTTATTTCAGTTGCTTGACCTTGTGCGCCACCAAGAGGCTGATGAATCATAATTTCCGAATTAGGTAAAGCAAACCTTTTTCCTTTTTTGCCGCTACTTAATAAGAATGCTCCCATAGAAGCACACATCCCAATCCCTATAGTAGAAACATCACTTTTAATAAAATTCATAGTATCGTAAATAGACATCCCATCAGTAACACTCCCGCCCGGTGAATTAATGTAAAGACTAATATCTTCATGATTTAGTGAATCTAAAAAAAGCAATTGAGCAACTGTTGAACTTGCTAAATTATTGTCAATTTCCCCATTAATTATTATAATTCTATCTTTAAGTAATCTAGAATATATATCGTAAACTCTTTCACTATTATTAATTTTATCTATGACTGTTGGTATAATCATTAAATCATCTCCTATGTATATAATAGTTGTAAAGGCGATTTTTATTCTTTAAAAAAGTCGACAAATTATTTTATTTTTGATAGAATATAAATGTATAGATTAGGTGATTATATGGAAAATAAAATTAAGGTTAAATTTAGAGATGAAGTACTAGAATTTGATGAAGATACTACATATAAAGAAATATCAGAACATTTTAAAAAATACTTTAAATATGATATATTATCCTGCTCTTCAAATAATGATTTTGTAGATTTAAGTGATAAATTAAAGAAAAAATGCGTTGTAGACTTTTTTGATAGAAGCAGTACAGTAGGTAGTAGTATATATGCTAGAAGCGCTAGATTTATACTTATACTTGCAACAAAAAATATATTAGGTGATAAAGTAAAATTAATCGTGCATCATTCGCAAGATCACGGAGTTTATTGTACTATAGAAGGTGCAGAAATAAATAAAAATATAATAAATAAAATATATTTAGAAATGAAAGAAATAGTAAAACAAGATTATTTATTTGTAAAACTTAGTGTATCTAGATTAGATGCTATTAGATACTTTAAAAGAATAGGTAAAATGGATAAAGTAAATGTTCTTAAATACATATCAAATACTTATATTAATTTATATAGAATCAATGATTTATACGATTATTTCTATGGTAAAATGGCGTATAGTACAGGTCAAATCGATGAATTTAAATTAACATATATAAAAGACAATGGTTTTGTTTTATCACTACCAGATATAGTAACTCCAGATCGTACTTTAGATTATGTTCACCACGAAAAAGTATTCAATAAATTTAATGATTATACAAAATGGGGTAAAACACTAGGAATTGTTGATGCAGCTGATTTAAATAAAGTTGTATCAGAAGCAAAAGTTGGTGAACTTATAAATTTAGCTGAAGCTTATTACGATAGTCAACTAGCCAAAATAGCTGAAGATATATATAGTAGTAAAAGAAATATAAAAATAGTTTTACTTGCAGGACCATCATCTAGTGGTAAAACAACAACATCCAAAAAACTTGATATATATCTTAGAAGCAAAGGTTTTATGACTCATCCAATAAGTTTAGATGATTACTTTACAGATATAGATAAAAGAGAATTAGATGAAAATGGTAATCCTGATTTTGAATCTATAAAAGCTATAGATATAGATTTATTTAATAAAAATTTAACGGATTTATTAAATGGTAAAAAGGTAAGTATGCCAACATATAATTTTGTATTAGGAAAAAGAGAATACAAAAATAATTATTTAACCTTAAAAGATAACGATATAATAATAATAGAAGGGTTACATGCTCTTAATGACGAACTTACAAAATCTATAAGTAGTGATAATAAATATAAAATATATATAAGTCCTTTAACACAATTAAATATTGATAATCATAGTCATATACATACGAGTGATATTAGAAAACTTAGAAGAATAGTAAGAGATAGTAAAACTAGAGGGTACTGCGCTAAAGAGACATTAAAAATGTGGCCTACAATAAAAGCTGGTGAAAGAAATAATATATTTAAATTTCAAGATGACGTAGATATGGTTGTTAATTCCGCACTCATATATGAGGTTGGTGTACTTAAAACTTATGTCGAACCACTTTTATTTAATGTAAATGAAGATGACCCAGAATACCCAGAAGCACTTAGACTTATAAATTTCTTAAGAAATTTTTTACCAATACCAAGTGATGATGTCCCACAAGATTCTGTTTTAAGAGAATTTATTGGTGGTAGTTGCTTTAAAAGTTAGAAAGAAGGAATAAAATGATAAAAGTAGCAATTAATGGATTCGGAAGAATAGGAAGATTAGTATTTAGAATAATGGAAGAAGATAAAAATTTTGAGGTTGTAGCTATCAATGATTTAACAGATGCAGAACAATTAGCTTATCTTTTAAAATATGATACAAGTCATGGAAATTATAGAGTAAATGATATAAGCTTTGATGGAAATTATTTGATTGTAGGAAATAGAAAAATAAGAGTATTTTCAGAAACTGATCCATCAAAATTACCTTGGGGTGAATTAAATATAGATGAGGTATTTGAATGTACAGGAAGATTTACAGATAAAGATTCTGCAAGTGCTCATATAACTGCTGGAGCAAAAAAAGTAATAATAAGTGCTCCTGCTAAAGGTGATTTAAAAACTATAGTATATGGTGTAAATGAAAATACATTAGATGGTAGTGAAAAAGTTATAAGTGCAGCAAGTTGCACTACTAATTGTTTAGCGCCCGTACTTAATATAATAGAAAAAAATATAGGAATAACAAAAGGCTTTATGACAACAGTACACGCTTATACAAATGATCAAGCAACACTTGATATAGCTCATAAAAAAGGAATAAAAGCTAGACGTGGTAGAGCATGTGCAGCAAATATAATACCTGCTTCAACTGGTGCAGCAAGTGCTATAGGATTAGTTATACCATCATTAAAAGGAAAATTAGATGGGGGAGCTTTAAGAGTACCTGTTACAGATGGCTCAATTATAGATTTAACCTTAGAATTAAATAGAAATGTAACAAAAGAAGAAATAAATAAATTATTTATAGATAATTCAAATAATACTATAGGGTACACATCAGATCCAATAGTATCAAGTGATATTATTGGTTCATCACTAGGTGCTCTTGTAGATGGTGAACTTACTAATATAGTAGAGGTAGATGGAAAACAATTAGTTAAAATAGTAGCTTGGTATGATAATGAGATGAGTTATAGTTATCAAATGGTCAGAACTGCTAAATATTTTGGAGAATTGAACTAGAAATAGTTCTTTTTTTAAAAAAATAATAAATATACAGAATTTATAAAAAAATTCAAAAAAAAGTATTAAATTTGAATTAAACCTTGCAGAAATTAAATTTTTACTAGATTAAAAATACATAATTTAAAAATCACTATTTTGACCTTTATTTCATAATGTGTTATAAATATTAAAATTACTTAAATTTTGTTAAATGAAATTTAGTAAAAATGTGTATTTATTATGACAATATATAAATTAGATAGATAAATATATTGCAAAAAAACATTTGTTTGTGTTACAATGAAATAGGTGATAAAATATGTATGAATATATAAAAGGTGAAATAACTAAATTAGAAAGTAATTATATAGTATTAGATAATAATGGAATAGGATATTTAATATATGTACCTAATCCTTATTCGTATGAATTAAATAAAGAATATCAAGTTTATACTTATCAAAATGTTAGAGAAGATGAAATAACTTTATATGGATTTAAGACATTTGAAGAAAAAGAAATGTTTTTAAAACTTATAAATGTAAAAGGTCTTGGATGTAAAATGGCGCTTCCTATGCTTGCTACTGGATCAATAGGAGGAATAATGGATGCAATAGAAAGGGAAAATATATTATATTTAAAGAAATTTCCAAAAATAGGAGATAAAGTAGCTAAACAAATAATATTAGATTTAAAAGGTAAATTAAATACAACTATAAATACAAAAAATGAAACTCAAAATGAACTTATAGAGGTATTAAAAGGTTTAGGCTATAAACAAGCTGATATAAATAAAGTATTACCTAATATAAAATCAGATTTAGATATAGAAGAACAAATAAAGGAAGCATTAAAATTAATGTTAAAATAATATGAGAATAGGAATAGATGTAGATGAAACATTAACTGATACTGAAAAATCTTTTAATGATGTTATAAAAAAATATAATATAGATTTTAAGAAAAAATATAGTGATGAATGGACTAAAGAAGAAAGAGATTACCTTTTAACTGATTATTGTGAAGAAATAATATCGAATGCTAAATTAAAAAAAGGAGCAAAAGAAGCACTTGACATATTAAAAAGTAAGGGACATGAACTTATAATAATAACAGCTAGGTGCAATAGATATTCTAATTTGATAGAAAAAATTACATATGATTTAATAAAAGACAATAATCTAAAAATAGATGAAATTTACTTTGGCGATAGAACAAAATCGGCTTTAGCAAAACGTTTAAAAATAGATTTAATGATAGATGATAGTAAAAAAATTATAGAAAATATGAAAAAAGAAAATATAGATTGTATATTATTTGGTGATAAAATAAAAACATGGGAAGAAATTCTTGAATACATAGAAAGGAAAAATAATGGATAGAATAGTAACAGAAGAAAAGACAATTGAAGATAATTTTGAAAAAAATATAAGACCTAGTAATTTAGAAGAATATGTAGGACAAACTGAGGTTAAAGAAAATTTAAGTATATTTATTAAAGCAGCAAAATTAAGGGAGGAACCTTTAGATCATGTTTTACTTTATGGCCCACCGGGACTTGGTAAAACTACTCTTGCTTTTATAATTGCAAATGAACTTGGAAGCAATATAAAAACTGCTAGTGGACCTTCCATTGAAAAAAGTGGAGATTTAGCAGCCGTTCTTTCAAATTTAGAGCCAGGAGATGTACTTTTTATAGATGAAATACATAGAATACCTAGATTTGTTGAAGAAATATTATATTCTGCAATGGAGGATTTTACACTTGATATAGTAATAGGTTCAGATTCATCAAGTAGAAATATTAAAATAGATTTACCTCCATTTACACTCGTTGGCGCAACCACTAGAGCAGGAGATTTAACAAGTCCATTAAGAGATAGATTTGGTATAATAAATAAATTAAATTATTATACTGAAGAAGAACTTAAACAAATCGCATTAAGAACAAGTAGAGTATTAGAATGTCCTATAGATTTAGATGCAGCAAGTGAACTTGCTAGACGTTCAAGAGGAACCCCTCGTATTTGCAATAGACTTTTTAAAAGAGTTCGCGATTTCGCACTTGTAATGGGTAATGGTAAAATAGATTTAGAAATAACAAAGGTTGCTCTTGATAAATTAAAAGTAGATAGTTTAGGTTTAGATGAAACAGATTATCATTTGCTTAAATCAATAATAGAAAAATTTAATGGTGGACCAGTTGGTATAGAAGCAATAGCGTCCTCAATAGGCGAAGAACAAACTACAATAGAAGATGTTTATGAGCCTTATTTACTACAAACAGGATTACTTAAAAGAACTACAAGAGGTAGAATAGTAACAGAAAAAGCATATAAACATTTAGGAATAGCTTATAAAGAAAATAATAAAAAATAAAACAAAGTAAATATTAGTAATGGTGATGAATATGAAAAAAATATTAATTATTTTATTAATTGTTTTAATAACAGGTTGTGGAAATAAAGAAATAAAAAAAGATGAAAATAATGAAAAAGAAGAAATAAAAGAAGAAAAATCTTTGACAGTAGAAGATTATAAAAATAATAGTGTTAATGAACTTGGTGAAGTACCAATTATGATGTATCATGGTATCCATAATAAAAAAAATAGTGACACAGAATATACTGGTGGAAATGTAGATAAAGATGGTTATCAAAGAACTACTGAAAGTTTCGTAAAAGATTTAGAATTTTATTATGAAAAAGGGTATAGAATGATTAGATTAAACGATTATGTAGATGGAAATATCGATGTAGAACTAGGTAAAAGCCCAATTATACTCACATTCGATGATGGACTTGAAAATAGTATAAAAGTAACTGGATTAGATGATAAAGGTGAGATAATAATAGACCCAAATAGTGCGGTAGGAATATTAGAGCAATTTAAGAAAAAATATCCTGATTATAATGTAACAGCTACTTTCTTTATTAATGGTGGAATATTTCAACAAGAAAAATACAATGAAAAAATATTAAATTGGTTAGTTGATCATGGATATGATGTTGGAAATCATACAAATTCACATGTAAATTTTTCAAATGTAGATTCAACTAAATCACAAGAAGAGGTAGGTAAAATATATAAATTACTAGATAAAATTATTCCTGGTAAATATGTAAATATAATAGCTTTACCATTTGGTTCACCATATAATTTTGAACACGCTAATATGCCTTATATTTTAAAGGCTACATATGAAGGTAAAACTTATGAAACAAAATCAGCCCTTCGAGTAGGTTGGAAATCAGAAAGTTCTCCATTTGATAAAAGTTTTAATCCAAAATTTTTAAAAAGAATTAGAGCATACGATAACAACGGACAAGATTTTGATATTGAAATGAATTTTAAATTATTGGATAATACTAGATATATATCAGATGGTGATAAAAATACAATCGTATTTCAAACTAGTATGAAAGAAAAGTTAGGAAATACATATAATAAAAAGATAATTGAGTATTAGTTATCCTTTTATAAAAAAAATGATATAATTAATATAGGTGATAGGATGAAACAAAGATTATATAAAACAATTATATTTATTTTATACCTATTATCATTTTTTATTTTATGCTTTTGTATAAAGGTTAGATTAACCCCTAAAATTTATATAAAAACTGATATTAGAATAATACTACTATTTATATTGTGTTTATTAATATATATAAATGGATATATTCTTGTAAAAAAAATGAATTATGATAAAAAAATACTTAAAATAAATTTGATAATATACTTTTTAATATATAGCGTAACTATTTGTACGTTAACACTATTTGACGAAGTATTTGGTAGACAAGGAATAGTAATAATTAAGTGGAATAAAGAATTACTTAATTTGTATACAAAATATTCATTTAATATGATTCTATTTAAAACAATTAACTTATTTTTATCTGGTTATTTAAAAGGTATAGTTAATTTTAAAACATTCAGTATGAATATATTTGGAAATTTATTTATCTTCATGCCATATGGTATATTTTTACCACTTATATTCAAAAAACAAGAAAAATTTAAAAATTTTTTCTTATCTATAACACTCATAGTAATATTAATAGAAATTTTACAATTCTTAACTATGTCAGGTTCATGTGATATAGATGATTTAATATTAAATGTAACAGGAGCTGTTATAGCATTCTTAATATTTAAAATAAAATTTTTAAGAAAAATAGTTCATAAAATATTTTTATTTGATAGGTGATTTATGAAAAAGCATTTGAAATGGATAATATGTATATTATCTCTTATATTATTTATAATTTTATCAGTATTAGTATTAACAAAAAATGATATTTATTTAGATAGTATTATTTATGATTTTATATCTAAATACATTAAAAACGACTTAACTACTATCATGAAATATTTAACATACATTGGGAGCGCAGTTGTTGTAATCTCGATAACACTCTTCACTTTTCTATTTTTTAAAAATAAAAAATATTCCCTTTATATGGCCCTAAATTTAATATTAATAACGATATTACAATTAATATTAAAAAATATTTTTTCTAGAAATAGACCACTTGATATAAATTTAATATCAGAAACTGGTTATAGTTTCCCATCTGGACATTCACTTACTGCTTTTGCTTTTTATGGATTTATAATATATTTAATATATACATCTAAAATAAAAAATAAAACAATATATATAATACTTTTTTCCATATTAATATTTATTACAGGATTAAGTAGAATATATTTGGGAGTACACTACTTTACTGATGTGATTGGTAGTTTCTCATTTTCGTTATTTTATTTAATAATATATATAAATATAGTAAAAAAGAGGTTAGCTTAATGTATTGTGAAAAATGTAAAGGTAAAGTAGTAGATGGGGTTTGTATAAAATGTGGAAAAATTAAAGATGGAGATAAAATAGAAGAAAAAAATATAGATAAATTTGAAGATTTAAAATTATTTAATAAAGATTTTGATTCTATAAATAGGAATAAAAAACAATATTTACCATTTATATTTGGTCCTATTTATATTTCATATAGAGGTCATTTTTTTACAGGTACAATTCTTGTATTAGTAGATTATTTATTATTTTATTTTATTGTTTTAAATAATATATTAAACATCTTTAGCAGTGTTATAATGATATATTTATATATTTTTATAGATAGATTACTTTGGGCTACATTTTCAAACCCAATATGTATATTATTAGATAAAATAAAAATAAAACAAATAAAAAATAAATATAAAGAAAATTATAAATATGAATTAAAAGTATATAAACATCGTAAAATTTATTCAGTTTTAACAGTACTTATATACATAATATTAATTTTAATATTTATAAAAATTAAAAGAATACAAAATGGAGTTATTTGACTCTTTTTTGTTTGTATATAATTTTCAAAATATATTTTAGTTAATAAAATATAGTGGTGATAGTTATGAAAAAGAAATTGACATCAAGAAAATTTTGGATTGCTATAATTACTAATATAGTTTCACTTTCAGTTATATTTAGTAAACTTGGTGGAACTATTGGAATAATAGCAGGTATAATAGGAGTTGTTGGATTATCTGCAATATATCTAATTACTGAATCTAAAATAGATGTAGCAAGCGTAAGTACAAATTATGAAGAATTATTAAAATTAATAGAAACTATAAAAAAGAAAGAAGGTGAGTAGATGGAAAAAGCAATACTCATGATGGACTATTTAAATGTAACACAAAAAGGAGATGGTAATTTTTCACATAAAGGAGATTTAGCTATAGATATAGCAGGAAAAGATTCTAATAAAGATTATTTGAAAGCTCCTTTTACAGGAATTATTAAAAGAATATATAATAATGTTAATGCAGTATGGTTAGAAAGTATCGATAAAGTAATATATGCAGATGGAACTATAGATTACATGACAGTTATGACCTTGCACGATGATGATGTATCAAATTTAAAAGTAGGAGATATAATTAAACAAGGAGAAATTTATTATAATGAAGGTAGAAAAGGATATACGACAGGAAATCATATACATCTTGCTGTAGGTAGAGGTAAATTTACAGGAAATGGTTGGTATCAAAATAATTATGGTAACTGGTGTATAAATAATCAAATCGAAGTAGCTCAAGCACTTTTTATACCTAATAATACTAAAATAATAAATAGTGGAGGATATAATTGGATTAAAGAAAATATGTATGTAGAAGATAATAAATATATAAAATATAAAGTAGTAAAGGGAGATACATTAACAAGTATATCAAAAAAATATAATACAACAGTAGATTTATTAGCTAGTCTTAACAATATTAAAAATAAAAATTTGATAAGAATAGGAGATACATTAATTATACCAAACAACATAAAATATTTTAAAAAATATACTGGTAAAAGTGTATCAATAGTAGATATTTTAAAATCATTAAATGAAAATTCTTCTTATTCATATAGAATGAAAATAGCAAACCTCAATGGTATAAGTAACTACACTGGTACATCTACACAAAATAATACTTTAGTAAAATTAATAAAACAAGGAAAACTTATTAAGCCTTAACTATCTAAAAGTAATTGATTTAGCTCAATTACTTTTTTAATATTTTCATTAACAAATAAAAAAATTAAAAATATTGTAAAAATAATCCTAATTTTTTTTAATTAACATATTATTAACTGAGGGGAGATATATGAAGAAAAAATTTTTATTATTTTTAATAATGCTTTTTACATGTTTATTTTCTGTAAAAGCAGCAAGTGTGCAATATTTTAATGTAACAGATGAAAAAGGGTTAGATGATTGTCTTAATAAAGACGACATGTGCCAACTTACAAGTGATATAAAAATTACATCAGTTAAAACTATTGAAAATAGAACAGTTTTAGATTTAAATGGACATATAATACAACCATCTTCAGATTTAGAACTTGATTCAGGATTACTATTAGTTGGTAGAGGTGGTAAACTTACTATAGAAGATTCATCTGGTACTGGTAAAATAACATCAGGTAATAATATTATGTCAGCAATTCAAATGATAGATCCAGGTGATACTGGAGAAGAAACAGCAGAATTAGTATTAAATAGTGGAACATTAGAAGGTTATAATTATGGAATATCTGGTAATGGAAAAAGAGATAATACATCTATTATAGTAAATGGCGGTAATATAAAAACTATAGATGAAGATAGTGTAGGTATTTATCAACCACAAATGGGAAAAATAGTAATCAATGGTGGTATAATAGAAGGTGGAACAGGAATAGAAGTAAGATCTGGAGATTTAACAGTAAATAATGGTAACATAAAAGGTACATCTTCATTTTTAGCAAAAGCAAATGCAAGTGGTACAACTACAGTAGGTACTGGTATAACAGTCGCACAACACACTACTAAAAATCCAATAAACGTACAAATAAATGGTGGAAACATAAGTGGTCAAAACGCATTTTATGAATGGAATCCACAAAAAAATGATAAAGATTCAATTAATAAAGTAAACATTTCTATAAATGGTGGAAACTTTAAAACGACATTATCAGGAGGAGCTGCTGTATATAGTGAAGATTTAACTGGATTTATTCATGGTGGAACATTTAATACTGATGTATCAAAATATAAAGCTGCTGATGCTAAAAGCGTAGCTAAAGTTTTAGATAGTACTAAAAGTTCAAATAGTGGAATAGGTGTATTTTATGTTATTTTAGGTTTAGCCGCACTTTTTGTAGCTTACTATTTATATAAACAATATAAAAGAGTAAATTAATTATTATATGTTAATATATTATTTAGATTGTTGACAAGTTCAATAATCTTTTTATATATTTGAATATAAAATTATTTTAATTTTTAATTTAAAGTAGTATAATTATATAGTTAAGGAGGAAACTATGTTAGAAATTAAAAATATAACTAAAATTTATAAAACAGATAATTTTACACAAAAAGCTCTTAATAACATAAATATAAATTTTAGAGAAAACGAATTTGTATCTATATTAGGTCCAAGTGGTAGTGGAAAGACAACTTTACTTAATATAATAGGTGGACTTGATAAATATACAAGTGGCGATTTAGTAATAAATGAAATAAGTACCAAAAAATATAAAGATAAAGATTGGGATTCATATAGAAATCATAGAATTGGCTTTGTATTTCAAAGTTATAATTTAATTCCACATCAAACAGTATTATCAAATGTAGAGTTAGCGCTTACCCTATCTGGAATAGGTAAAAAAGAAAGAAGACAAAGAGCAATAAAAGTATTAAAAGAGGTAGGATTAGAAAAACATATATATAAAAAGCCAAATCAAATGAGTGGTGGACAGATGCAAAGAGTAGCAATCGCTAGAGCTTTAATAAATAATCCAGACATATTACTTGCTGATGAACCAACGGGCGCACTCGATTCTGAAACAAGCATTCAAATTATGAATTTACTAAAAAAAATAAGTAAAGATAAATTAGTCATAATGGTAACACACAATTCTGAACTTGCTAATGAATATTCAAATAGAATAATAAGTTTAAAAGATGGCGTAGTAACTGGAGATACTAATCCATACGATGGTAAAGAGGTTATAGAACTTAAAAAGAAAAATACTAAAAAAACAAATATGAGTTTTTTAACAGCTTTATCACTTAGTTTAAATAATTTAATGACTAAAAAAGGTAGAACAATTTTAACAGCTTTTGCAGGTTCTATTGGTATAATTGGAATTGCTTTAATACTTTCAATTTCAAATGGGGTTAATAATTACATAGAAAAAGTACAAGAAGATACTTTAACTAGTTATCCATTATCAATAGAAAAAAACAGTATGGATACAAATACAATTATGTCTTCACTTGCTAAAAATAATTCAACTAAAAATCATGATAATGATGCTATATATACAAAAGACATAATGACAGACATGATTACTACTATGTATGGTGGAATAAAAACAAATAATTTAAAAAACTTTAAAAAATATATAGAAGAAACATCAAATTTTAAAGAATATGCAAACGATATAAAATATTCATATAACTTAAATTTACAAATATATAATGAAGATTTATTAAAAGTAAATCCAAGTAATATGATGAAAATATTTGGATTTAATAATGATAACTTTTCAAGTTCTATGGAAATATTTAGAGAATTAACTACTAATAAAGATTTATTAGATAGTCAATATGAAATTGTAAGTGGTAGAATGCCAAGTTCATACGATGAATTAGTATTAATTGTAGATGAAAATAATGAAATAATAGATTATGTATTATATTCTCTTGGAATTAAAGATCAAAAAGAAATAGAACAAACAATGATAAATATGATAAGTGGAAAAGAAATACAAAAATTTGAATCTACAAAATACACTTACGATGAAATATTAAACACTAAATTTAAATTAGTATTAAATTCAGATTATTTTGTAAAAGAAAATGATATATGGGTAGATAAAAGTTCAGATATTAATCATTTAAAACAAATAGTAGAAAATGGTTTAGATATAAAAATAGTTGGTATAATAAAACCAAAAGAAGATAGTAAAATTTCTATAACAAACGGAGTAGGATATACAAAACAATTAACTGAATATTTGATAAATAGTATTAGAGATAGTGAAATTTCAAAAGAACAAACTAGTAATCCTAATATAAATGTATTTACTAATAAAGAGTTTGAAGCACTCGATACTTATGAAAATAATTTAATGAAAATAGGAATAGTTGATTTAGACGATCCATATTCTATAAATATATATCCTAAAAACTTTGAATCAAAAGATAAAATAGAAGAAATAATTAAAGAATATAATGATTCTAAAGAATCTCAAGGACTTGAAGATGACAAAATAGAATATACTGATTATGTTGGCCTTCTTATGAGTAGTGTAACTACTATAGTAAATGTTATAGGTTATGTACTTATCGCATTTGTATCAATTTCACTTATAGTATCAAGTATAATGATAGGAATAATTACATATATTTCAGTTCTTGAAAGAACAAAAGAAATAGGAATACTTAGAGCAATAGGTGCAAGTAAAAAAGATATATCAAGAGTATTTAATGCTGAAACATTTATAGTTGGTCTTATATCAGGAATAATAGGTATTGTTATAACTATAATATTAAATGTATTTATTAATATAATAATAAAAAATTTAAGTGGTGTAGTAGTAAATGCTAGTCTTCCTTTAGTGGCTGCTATAGTATTAATAACTATCAGTGTATTACTTACAGTAATAGCTGGATTAATACCTTCTAAATTAGCAAGCAAAAAGGATCCAGTAATCGCACTTAGAACAGAATAAAGTACTTGTAATAGTACTTTTTTTAATATATAATTATTATAGAAACGAAAGTAGGAATAACATGAAAATAACAATACTTGGTGTTGGAGCATACGCACTCGCACTTTCTAAAATATTAATAGAAAATAAAAATGAAGTAACTATATGGACTCAATTTGAAGAAGAAAAAGAAGAATTATTGAAAACTAAAAAAAGTTCAAAACTTAAAGGTTTTAAACTAGATAGTAAAGTAAATATAACAACAAATTTAGAAGAATCAATAAGCTTTAGTAAATTAATAATTATCGCAATACCAACTCAATTTATTTCAGATGTATGTAAAAAAATTAATAAATATATAAAAAATGATCAACATATTTGTATTGCAAGTAAAGGAATTGAACAAGAAAAATGTTTGTTTATTCATGAAATTGTAAAAGAGCAAATAAAAACTAAAAAAATTGCAGTTATATCTGGGCCTAGTTTTGCAATTGATCTAATAAATAATATACCAGTAGGACTATCTATCGCTTCAAAAAACACAAATACAATAAAAGTAATTGAAGAAGCTTTTTTAAATGATTACTTTGTATTAAATAAAACAAACGATATAATTGGAGTTGAAATATGCGGTTCAGTTAAAAATATTATAGCTATAGCTTCTGGAATAATAGATGGACTTGGTTATCCAATATCTACCAAAGCAACATTTATAACAAAATCTTTAAATGATATAAAAGGACTTATAAATTTATTAGGTGGATCAAATAAGACAATATTAAGTTATGCAGGATTTGGAGATATTTTACTTACATGTACTAGTGAAAAAAGTAGAAATTATTCATTTGGTAAAATGATAGGTTCAAAAGTTTCTAAAAAAACTATAGATGATTATAAAAATAATGCAACTATAGAAGGTTTACATACATTAAATAGTATTCATAAATTACTTAAAAGTAAAAATATTAACATTAAATTAATAGATACAATGTATGATATAATATTTAAAGGGGAAAAAGTAGAAAATATAGTTTATTATATTATAAAATAATATAACTAATTTTGGAGGAGTAACATGATATTTAAAGGATATTTAATTATTTTTAGTTATATATTTTTACTTATTTTTTTAATTGGACCATTTATTAAAAAATTTACAAATATAGAAACATCTAGAAAAATTATTCATATATTTTTATTTGCTGTATGGATTTTTATAGATATTTTTATGAAAAATACAATTCATCAAATAATTATACCTATAATATTTTTAATACTAAATATAATGTCATATAAGTTTAAAATATATAAAAGTATCGAAAGAGAAACTGAAAATCATTTTGGAACAATATATTTTGCAATCGCTATTACAATTATAATGCTTATATCTTATATATTTCCAAAGTTTTATTATCCAAGTGGTATAGCAACTTTTTGTTTAACTTTTGGAGATGGTTTCGCCGCACTTATAGGGTACAATACAAATACATTTAAAATATATCAAAATAAAACAATAAGTGGATTTATTTCTTGCTTTATATTTTCTTTTATTTCATCGCTTTTGTTTAGTTATTTTTATAACATTCCATTAAATTTTATGATGTGTTTATTAATTGGTTTAGCGACTGCTATAGTTGAATTAGCAGGTAGGGGACTTGATAACTTTTCTGTTGTATTAATTTCATTTATTATGAGTTATATGTTTTTAAATTACCCAACACCCATATTACTTATTAGTATAATTCTTGCTGAAATAATATTCATAATAGTATTTTTTTCAAAATCAATTGATTATTATGGCTCAATACTTTCAATGTTTATTGTATTTTCATATTTATTTTTTGGTAATTATTTCACACTTTCAATATTACTTTCCGAATACTTCTTTATATTTTTAATTTCACTTTTCAATAAAAAAGAAAAACATGGTAGAAAATTTTTGCAAATTTTAATTAATGGAGGGCTTGGAACATTATTTATTATTTTATATGGAATATTTAAAAATATTAATCTTTTAATAATAAGTATTATTCAAATAAGTGGATGTTTTATTGATTCAGTTTCATCAGATGTTGGAACACTTTCTAAAAAACAACCATACGATATTTTTAAACGAAAAAGAATCGATAGTGGTCTATCCGGTGGTATGTCTATACTTGGAACACTTTCTTCATTTATATGTTCTATTCTTATTTCTTTAAGTATGTATTTAGTACTTAATTTAAAAGTTTTAGATTTAGTTATCATTACAATAATAATTTTTGGACAAACTATAATAGATTCATTATTAGGTTCATGCGTGCAAGTAAAATATAAGTGTAAAGAATGTGGAAAAATAGTTGAAAAAAATAAATGTTGTAATAAAGTAACAAGTAAAATATCAGGTGTTTCTTGGATAAATAATAATATGGTAAATTTATTATCATCAATTGTAATTACACTAATTTCAATAGCAATATATTTATAATATTTGTTAGACAAAATTTTTAATATACGATATAATTAAGTTAGTTTAAGTATATAAAACTAAATAAAAGATAAGGAAGTGAATAAATGACTAAAACAATAGGTAAGGTAATAGATGTTTATATTCCAGAACAATATAAAAATGGCGGATTATTAGATGTTATGGATAGGACTAATATTGGTTTTAAAGTAATGGTTAATAATGATATAAAAGAAATTATAGTAGAAGCAAATGAATTAAATGCAAAAATAATGAAAAATGATTTAGTTTTAATTATAGAGCAAGATATATCAGGTAAACATTTTATCGATATTGAAATTTATGAGGGTGATGGTAATGAATAATAATGAGTTTCAAATGGTTGGATTATATGATCATAATGCGGATAGTTATAGAAAAATAAAATCTGCATTTGAAACTGGAGAAAATGTAGTTGGAATTGTACATGCAACAGGTACAGGTAAATCATATAATGCATTACAACTTGCTTATGATAACAAAGATAAAAAAATAGTTTATGTAGTACCATCAAATGGAATAATAGAACACATAAAAAAAATAATAGAAGATAATCCTAATTTAGATTTAACAAGAGATTTTTCAAATTTAGAATTTAGAACATATCAAAGTTTTATATCTTTATCAAAAGAAGAAATAGAAGATATTGATTGTGATTTATTAGTTCTTGATGAATTTCATCATATAGGAGCACCTATATGGGGTTCAAGAATTAATACGATGATAGAAACTCATTCTAATATGAAAATATTTGGTATGACAGCTTATACAGTAAGAGATAGAGGAACTCAGTATGAAAGAGATATGGCAAATCCTGATACAGATGAATTATTTTCTAATAAAATAGAGAGTAGATATGATTTATGTGATGCGATGATAGATGGAATTCTTCCAAAGCCAATATATAAAAGTGCTTATACTAATTTAATAGGTTTAGAAAGCAAATTAGAAGAAAGAGTTCAAAAACTAGATGAATCTAATAAAGAATATAAAGAATATATGTCAATTTTATCTGATGTTAAAAAGAAAATACATGAAGCCCCAAGTATTCCTAATATTTTAAGAAAAAGTATTAAACCAAATGGAAAATATATTTATTTTTGTCCACCTTGTGTTGAAGAAGGTACTAATGATATTGAAACAATTAAAAGTCAAGCATTTGAATGGTTTAAACAATTTGTACCTGAGGAAGATATAATTTTTTATACATCAACAAGTGATATGGGTGAATATGGAAAACTAAATAGAAATTTATTTTACGATGACATAAGTTTAGATGGTAAAAAAGTAGACAATAAATTAAGAGTAATGTTTGCAATAAATCAATATAATGAAGGAATACACGCACCTAATATAGATGGAGTAATAATGGGAAGAGGAACTACATCGGATATTGTCTATTTTGAACAATTAGGTAGGGCACTTTCAGTTCGTGGAAATACAAAAGATATGTTTGATGAATTAGAAAAACATTCAATAGAAGAATTAATAGAAATGTGTAAATCAAGAGATATCCCTATTAAAGAAAATATATCTAAAGAAGAACTAATTGAAAAGTTAGTAGCTCCCGTTGTTATTGATTTAACTAATAACTATGATTTTATTAAAGAACTTGAAAATAATTTAAGAGATAGGATTAAAGATATACAAAATAATGGATTAGGCAATCATAGAAACATAAAACTAAAAGATGCATCATTTGATATTGAAATAGAAAATCAAGATTTATTTGAAATGTTAAGATATGTTAATGATAGATTAACAATGACATGGGAAGACTATTATGAACTTGCAAAAATTTATTATAATCATCATGGGAATTTACTAATACCACAAAGATTTAAGACAAACGATGGTTATACATATGATGAAAACGGAACAATAAATTTAGGCTCATGGTTAACTGTACAAAAAAGCACATTTTCAAAATTATCTGAAGAGAAAAAACAATTATTGCAGTCAATAGACTTTGTTTCAAATTTTCGTAATGATAGATGGCAAAAAAATTTTGAACTAGCAAAAATATACTATAATCATCATGGAGATTTACTAATACCACAAAGATTTAAGACAAACGATGGTTATACATACGATGAAAATGGGATAGTAAAACTAGGAATATGGTTAAATAATCAAAAACTTAGGTTTTTAACATTATCCGAAGATAAACAGCAATTATTACAATTAATTGGTTTAGTATTTAATACAAATGATGATAGCTGGCAAAAAAATTTTGAACTTGCTAAATCATATTATGAACATCATGGAGATTTATTAATACCATCTAGATTTAAAACAAACGATGGTTATACACAAGATGAAAATGGAATAAAATTAGGACAATGGTTAGATAGCCAAAGACAGAGTTTTTCAAAATTATCCAAAGATAGACAACAATTATTACAATCCATAGGTTTTGTTATTAGTGTATTTGATGATAGATGGCAAAAAAATTTTGAACTTGCAAAAATATATTATGAACATTATGGTAATTTGTTAATACCAGATAAATTTAAAACAAACGATGGTTATACATATGATGAAAACGGAATAAATTTAGGAAGATGGTTAAATAATCAAAAAATCAGATTTTCAAAATTATCCAAAGATAGACAACAATTATTGCAGTCAATAGGTATGATTTGGGATATTAAAAAAAATAATGAAGAAATATACAATTTATGTGAACAATATAATATAGATATTGAAAGAAATAAAACTATTCTTAAACATATTTCAATTCAAGAACTAAAATCTAAAATTGAGTTTCTTAAGGTAAATAATTTGGAAATAGTAGGTGAAAATGGTGCATTAATTGATATATTTTCTATGAGCAGTCCTGATATGAAAGAAAAATATGGTATTTCAATTGAAGAAATTATAGATGAATATTATGTAAAAAATAAAGAGACTAAAGGTGATTAATATGTTTTTAGAAAAGTATTTAAATTCTACATATTTAGATTTAGTTTATAGCAATTATGAAGAAAACTATATAAATTTATTAGATGAAGATAATTTTAATAAAATTTATATGTTATTAAAAAATAATAATTTCTATTTCATTGAAGATATTATTTTAAATTATTTAGAATTATTTGAAATTGAAGAAAAATATGTGGGACTTGCTATTTCAAGTGTTAAAAAAATTTTAGGAAATGATTTTGTTAAGAAAATTGGTCAAAATTTACAATTAATTGATAAAGTTATTGAACTTGCAATAGGTTATAGTGATGCGGATAATAAAATATAATTAAAAAAACGGAAATTAAAACTTTTTATAAAAGATTTGTTCCGTTTTTTATTATATATAATCTTTAAATTCTTTTATTAATTTTTTAGAAATAGTTCCTTCTCTTAAAATAATTATTTTATTATTTTCAATTTTGATAAGAGTAGATGGAATAGTATTAAGTTTTCCTTTATCATAAATATAATCAATACTATCTTTTAAGTCATTATCCAATTCATTTAAACTACTTATAACATCATTTCCTGATATATTAGCGCTAGTAGCAACAATTGGTATATTTAATTCTGTTAATAATTCATATAAAAATTTATCATTTGGTATTCTAATTGCAACATAAGAGTTTGGTGATATATATTTACTTATTTTGTCATTTTTAGGTAACAATATACTTAATTTACCTGGTGTATATTTATCTATTATTGTATTTTCTAAATTAGTTATATTAGTAACATACTTTTTTAACATTTCTTTATTACTAACTAAAATAGGCATACCTTTATTTAAATTTCTTTTTTTTATTTGAAATATTTTTTTTACCACCTCATCTTTTGTAGCATCCCCAACTATACCATAAGTAGTATCAGTAGGTATTATAGCTATTTTTCCATTTTTTAATATATTAATTAATTCTTCCATATTATCTCCTTTTAAAAAAATATATTTTTGAAATATAGTAATATTTTATCACAAAAATTATAAGAGTAGGGTATCTAAGTTTGAAAATAATTATGAAAGATTAAATAATTAATGCTCAAAAAGGTTGAAATAAAATATAATAAAGATGTATTTTATAAATAAATTTATATTTGATATAAGAAAATATTAAAATTCTAAATAGTATAGAAAAATGTGCTATAATATATTTATAATTATTATTTCAATAGATAGGAGGAAAACATGGTTTATTTAAAAAATTTTAAGTTATTAGATGAGGATCAAGAATACTTTATAACGTATGAAGAACAGAGAAGAATATTTAATAATAATTATCCCTTGCATTTATTTTCAACTAAATCTTTTGAACACATTGATTTTGATAGAATTACAATTTTTTATGGTGGAAATGGTTCAGGGAAAACAACATTAATAAATATTATTTCACAAAAATTAAAAGCTTCAACAAAGACTCCAATTGATAAAGGTTCATATTTTGATTTATATGTTAAACATTGCGATTATGAAATGTCTTTTGATCAACCAGTTGAAATAAAATTAATAACAAGTGATGATGTTTTTGATTATCTTTTAAATGTACGTTCAATAAATTCAAATGTTAATAGACAAAAAGAAAAATTAAGTAAAGAGTATTTAGATTATAAATTTAATAAAAATGTAAATTCATTCGATAATTATTATGAATTAAAAACAAGTTATGAAACAAAAAGAAATTCAATGTCTAAATTTGTTAGAGAACGATTGGGAAATAACAATATTATTGAGTGGTCAAATGGTGAATCAGCTCTTATGTTTTGGGAAAGAGAAATACAAGAAGATGCTATTTACATTTTAGATGAACCAGAAAATAGTTTATCTGCAGAAAATCAATTAAAATTAAAAAAATTTATAGAAGATTCTGCTAGATTTTATAATTGTCAATTTATAATTTCAACTCATTCTCCATTTTTACTAAAACTTATAGATGCTAAAATTTATGATTTAGATGAAATTCCTGTGACTACTAAAAAATGGACAGAGCTACCTAATGTTTTAGCATATTATAATTTTTTTAAAGAATATGAAAATGAATTTAATAAAAAATAGATAATATAAAATTTTATATTTAAATTTATAAAGTTCTAATATATTCATCAGGTCGATAAAATAGTTTTAAATAAAAATAGCTATACTTTTATTGATACTTTAGAAAAATAAATGTAGTTTACTTAAGGAAAATGTCTGCAAGAAACTTACGATATATATATAAATTTGTTAGTGAATTTGATAATGATGAATTTTTGCAAGGAGTCCTTGCAAAATTACCTTGTAATCATAATCAAGTATTATTAGATGAAAATAAAGTAAATGCAGAATTAGCTTTATTTGATAAAAAATATAAATTTCATGATATAATTTTATTAGTTGAAATACTTGGAGGTAATTATGTATTCTATTGAAGAATTAGCAAATTATATTTCACTAGATGAAATCCCAAATGCTTGGAATAATTGTTTTGAAGAAATAAAAAAATCATATAATTATGATTGGTTGAAAAAATATTACTTTGATTTAATTTTAAATTATTATGAACTTGATGATAATTTTAAAGAAAGATTTATTGATCAATTAAATTTACTAAATAGTGATAATAAACTTAATCTTATATGCTATATAATGTATTATATTTTATTTATAGCAGATGACAAGAATTATTATAATGTATGGTCTTGGAAATCAACGTTGAATATATTTAAAAATAATGGTAGTTATATGATTCCTGTTGTAGCGTTATTATGTGGTTACGAATTTCATATAAAGAATATGAAATATAGAAATTTTGATAATGAACAAATTGTATTGCAAAAATATAATATTAAATTAGTTTGCACGAATGACAAAATAAAGTATGGTATAGATGGAATTAGATTTAGTCAAATGATGTGGGGATCATACTTTATGAAAGGTAATTTGATTCAAATAGGAAGATTACAATATGAAATCGTTGTTGAAAATTTTGATAAATTAGATAAATACTTTGAAGAAAAACATAAATATATTTATATTCACATACCAAAAGGTAAAGATTTGAATGAAAAAGATGTTAATGAATCATTATGTTTGGCAGATAAATATATAAAAAAATATTATCCTGAATTAAAAAATGAAAAACTATCATATTATACAAAGACTTGGTTATTGAGTCCTGAAATAAAAGAAATATTATCTAATGATAGTAATATAATAAAATTTCAAAATAAATTTAATATTATAGAATATGAAGAAAATATTAATGATTTTTTGAATTTTGTATTTGATGTAGTTATAGATAAAGTAGAATATAATGATTTACCTGAAAAAACAACTTTACAAAAAGAACTAAAAAGAAAACTTTTAAATAATGAAAAATTACATTTAGGATTAGGAATTATAAAAAATATACCTTAACAAAGGCACTCTAATTGACTATGTCAATTTGCAAGTGCGTTTTTATTTTGACAAAATAAATTTTAAATAAAAGAAAACTCACACGAAAGTGTGAGTAATTATCATATTGAAGTGAGAACAAAGGTTATTTGAAATTCCTAATAGTAAAGTTGATAAACAACTAATCATCGAAATAATAACACATTTTTAATTCTTGTCACATTTTTTATTCAAATAATTTATCCATTGTTACACATAAAACAACAGAAATCTTATACAAAGTATCAACAGAGCAACCAACAGCTCCTTTTTTATATTCGATTCTTCTAATGAAATCATAAGATTTCCCAACATCAACAGCTAATTGTTCTTGAGTAATACCAGCAATTTTTCTATATTTCCTAATATTCTCTGATACTTTTGACATAATATTATCTTCAAATTTTAAATCTCTTTTAAAAGTAGTCATACTATCACCCTTAATAATATTCTCTAATAAAAGGAATTTTATGTCCGGGAACAGAAAAGTCCTGTATGGTATTGTCAAGTCCTGTTTTTTGATATATAATTATATGTAGACAATAATTCTTGTTTAAAGTTGTAAGGAGTGTGGAGTAACATGGCAATTATTAAATGTCCAAAATGCAACGAAGATGTTTCTGATAAATCAACTAAATGTGTTCATTGTGGTCAGGTTTTAATTGAAGAACCAAAGCTATTTTGCGAAGAATGTGGAAATGAAATAAAAAAAAGTGATAAGGTATGCAGTAAATGTGGTTGTCCAGTAGATAAAAAGCATGAACCGCAACAAGTTGAAGTTACAAAAGTAAAATTGGGTGGAGGAATATCTAAGAAAACAATTATTATAGGAATTGTTTCTATTCTAGTTATTGTTGGAATTATCTTTGCAGTAATAACTATTAATAAGAAGAATGAAGAAAGAAAAGCAAGAGAATTAAGCGAACAATATAAAGAAAATTTAAGTACTATAACATACAAAATGTTAAATGGAGCTGCACAAGCTGAAGATTGTGGCAACAAAATCAAAAAAGTATGGTCTAACACAATTTGGGAAGATGATGATCCAGAAACAGATAAATATACTAAAAAGAATGGTGTATTTAATGATGATTTCAATGATTCTTTATCAACTTTATTTGCAGATCCAGATTTTATTAAAATTACTGATGGTGTTGAACAAAATAAAACTGAAGTTAATAAGTTAATGAAAGATATGAAAAACCCGCCAGAAGAATGGACAGATGCTTATAGAGATTTAAAAGATTATTATGATGACTATTTAACTCTTACTAATTTATGCACAAATCCAAGTGGTAGTTTAACTACATATTCTTCTAATTTTAGTAATGCAGATACTGATACAGTTAATGGATACAGCAAAATGAAGTCATATTTAGATTACTAATAGAATTAGTAATCTTTTTATTTTAGAGGGAGCAAATTATGAAAAAAATATATTCAATTTTAATTATTCTATTATGTTTTATGTGTTTAACAGGTTGTGGTGGTAAAAATGAAACCAAATCAAATGATACTAAGTATAAAGAAACATATAATCATTCTGATTTGATTGTTCATTCAGATTATGATAAAATCAATGATTTTTTAAACGGGCTATTCAATGAACTTGATTTTGATGGAAAAATGAGATTAGCTAGTTCAAATGAAATAGAAGATTATTTTACATTTGCATATATTAATGAGAAAGCAGATACTGTTTTTACATTTTATTTTGGCAAAGATGAGTCATTTATGTTTGTAAATATAATTTATGATAAAAATAATAATAATTCAGTAGGTTTATCTAAAGAAGTTATTAAATATTCAAAATTTGGATTTAGTACAGCTGATTTATCTACTATAAGAAATATACTCACTTCTTCTTCAACTATAGATGATACTATTGTAGGAAATTATATTGTTTCAAATTTATCAAGTGGTAATATGACTATTAAATCAAAAGATAAATATGGTAAAGAAGATAATGCTAAACAAGAAACACAATCATCAAATAATAATATCCAAAATAATACTCAAAGCAATAGTAATGAGAATAATACAAACAATATTACAAATAATAATACAAATAATAATACAAATAATAATACAAATAATAATACAAATTCAAACAATCAAACAAATACTCAATCAAATAATAATTCTAATACACAACAAAATAATCAACAACAAACACAACCTGAAAATAATAATCATTCAGTTAGTGTAAGTAAACAAAATGCATTAAAATCAGCTAAATCATATCTAAATATTTCTGCATTTTCAAAAAAAAGATTAATAGAACAATTAGAATATGAAAAGTATTCTACTGAAGATGCAACTTATGCTGTTGATAATTGTGGTGCTAATTGGAATGAACAAGCATTAAAATCAGCTAAATCATATCTAAATATTTCTGCATTTTCTTATAGTGGTTTGAAAAAGCAATTAGAATATGAAGGTTTTACTAGTGAACAAGCAAGTTATGGTGTAAATAATTGTGGTGCTAATTGGAATGAACAAGCAATTAAGTCAGCAAAATCATATTTAAGTTTTTCATCTTTTTCACATGATGGATTAGTTCAACAACTAGAGTATGAGGGATTTACTCATGAACAAGCTGAATATGGGGTTACTCAAAATGGATTATAAAAATAACGATGACTTATCTTTCTAAGTCATCATATTGGTGAAATAAAGTAAATGTTGGAAAAATTTAAGAGAAAATACAAGTTATACAATTAATTTGTATTTTTTTATATTCTTTTTGATAAGAAATAATTTGTTTTATAATTATGTTTTAAACTAAAAGTACTATTATCTATTTCATATTGTAAATTATATTTTAAATTGTTATCTGCTACTTGCTTGGCTTGATTTTAAAACATGTAATAAATTTTTCTAAATTTAGTTTTTTATAGGTAGATTCACATGTTTTAAATTTATAATATATTTTTTCAGTAATTTTAATATTGTTTGCTTTCGTAGTAAGTAATTGAGTAATATTTTCCAGTCTATCTAAAGAATAAGCATGAGGTCTGGAGGTTCTAAATTTCGCATATTTATTTGATATATGACCTTCCAATTGTTTACTTACAATATTAATCATAATAAAATCTTTTATTACCACAAAAAAATATCAACTTTATTTAGAAATTGATACTTTTCTATATTAAGTTCAAACTACAAAAGTTCGAACAGATTTCCTAATGGAGCGATTGTGGAAGATATCTACAACTTTTGCTCATAAACAATTTGATATATAAAATATCAATCTTTAATAATATTCTAACACAAATTGCCTAGAATAGCTCGGAAAATTTGCTAATTTGTGGTAAAATATTTTATGGATGTGAATATTTATGAAATTAAAATCTATAAAAATTGAAAATTTTAAATCTTTTGGAAATGATAATAACTTGTTGATTTTAGAAGATATAAATACGATAATTGGTAAAAATGAATCTGGTAAAAGTAATCTTATTGAATGTTTAAGCAAAATTAATTTATCTGGAATAGATGATCGTGACTTTTTTCTTAATATAAATAAATATACGAAGTTAAAGCCAAAGATAGGAATTGTTTTAATACCATCAGAAGAAGAAAAAAATAAACTAAAAGGAGAAACGCTATTAACAATTAATAATAGATTTGATATTGATATTGAGGGAAGTTTGACAGAATCAATAAAAAATAATACTATTTTTCAGAATAATAGAGATAAAATGAATGAATTAAATCAAAATGTAAGTAATTTATTCAGTGATCAGGAACAACGTAAACATTTCAAGGACCTTATTGAAATGATTAATAATGCAGAAAATAAAATTTTTATTAATTATACATATATTGATGGAATAATCAATAAAATAAACAAAAGTGAGGAGTTTTCAGAATTTCTAAGGTATTTACAAGATTGCATTTCATATTTAAATAGTTTAAAAAATTCTTTTCCAACTTTTATTGAAATAGATAATATAACTTTAAAATCCAAGTATACAAGAAAGAATTTAGTTGATGATAACGATTCTAAAATTATGCTTATTCATCTTTTAAATGCTATGGAAATGGATATGGATTATTTGATGAGGTATTGGGATTTAGATAACCAAGCTGATAAAGAAAATTATATTGAAGATTTTAATTATAAAATACAAGAATTAATTAGTAAATTTAATGATTTTTATTCACAAGAACGTGTTTATATGAAAGCATCTTTTGAAAACGATTCGTTAAATTTTGTTGTTAAAACAACAAAAAAATATATGGATTTTGATGAAAGAAGTAATGGACTTAAATGGTATTTAAATATGTATATCCAACTTGTATCAAAAACAAAAAACTCTAATATTAATAATTATGTAATTTTAATAGATGAACCAGGTGTTTATTTACATGTCAATGCACAGAAAGAAGTTTTAAAACTCTTTGAAGACCTTTCTAAGAAAAACAATATGATAATCTATACAACTCACTCTCCGTTTATGATTTATGAAAATAAACTTTATAGGGTAAGATTAATTATAAAAGATGAAAATGGTAATAGCAATATTGGTAATAAGTATTATTCATTGCCACATAAAATGGGGTCTAAAACTGAAACAATTACACCTTTATTAACTGCCATTGGTATGAATATGAATTATAATATTTTATCTTTTAATAGCCAAGAGGTAAATATTATTACGGAAGGTATATCAGATTATAATTACATAAAAGGTTACTTTCTTTTAACAAAAGAAAAAATGCCTAATATTATTCCATCAACAAGTGTGGATAATATACATAATATTGTCTCTATTTTGATTGGCTGGGGATGTAATTTTAAAATTATTATGGATCAAGATAATTCTGGTAGAGGACAATATAAAGTCTTAATTAATAAAGGATTGACTGATATTTCTAATATTTCTTTTGTGGATGGGCTAAATATTCCTGATAATAAAAAAACTATAACTATTGAAGACATATTTTCAGAAAAAGATAAACAACAAATTGGAATAACAAATGAAGACTATAAAGAGGAAAAAGCATATTATTCATTAGAAACATTAAAAAGAATTGAAAACAAGGATTTTGAATATGATCAAGAAACTATGTGTAATTTTGCAAAAATAATTTTTCAATTATTTGATTAAGGAGGTGTATTATGGCTTTTAAAAGTTATAGTTGGTCTATAGGAACGACAAGTTTTAGAACTAGTCAATTAAATTATAAAATTGAAAGGCAATTACAATTATTAAAGAAATTTTGGAATGACAACCCTAATTTGAATTGGGACAATGAAACTCAAGAAAAATATTATAATTATTTAAAAGAAAATAATTTTTTATATGGTGAGGCTAGGATTCCAGATAAGGATGCTAGAGAAAAGACATCAGGTTTAGTAGATATTGGTGTATTAACAAGTGATAGAAAATTAACTGAAGTAGGTTCTAACATTGAACAACTATTATATAAAGTAATGAACAAAGATAATATCTTTATGATATCTGAAGATAGCTATAAATATTTATTACAATTTTTAAAACTACAAATTAATAATGCTAATGAAGGTATAAAAATAAAACCTTTTATTGCTCTTATTTACTTAATTGAAAAATTAGATTACTTATCTTATGATGAATTTACTTATTTGCTTCCACTTTGCAAAAATAAATATGATGTTAAGAAAATGGCTCAAACGATTAAAAATACTGTAAGAGTTGGGTTTCCTGTTGATGATATTATAACCGAAAAAATACTTGATATGAATAATTATATTCAAGCATTATATGATTTTAGCAGAGATTATCCTGTAACCGAAGAAACATTTGAAAGAATAGGATTAAATAGAAAAAGTAAAGCATATGATAGACCTTATAATGCAATTTATCATACTTTAGTTGATTTAGTGTTTCATTTAAAGCATAATAATCTTAATGAAAGGCTTCCAAAATATAAGGAATTGTTTGAAGAATGTAAAAAAATATCTGGTAATGCTAGAATGCTATGGCAAAACTATTTATTTATGGGTGTTAAAATTAATAAAATAGATGAAGAATTTGATAACAAATTTAAATCATTGGATATTAGTTTATCTAGAAATATTATTGATTTTAAAAAAGAATTTTTTTTAAAAATGCATTTATTTAAATGGAAAGTAAATTTAAGAGATTATTTTGATTTAAATAAGCGATACTTTTCATTAACAGATATAATAAGATTTGAAGATGAAAAGATAGAATTAGATATGTTGCCTAAATATTATTTTAAAGATATTATTGATGATTTATTAAATGAAAACTTACTTGATAATGAACAATATTTAAAACAATTTTATTCTGATATTCCACTAGAAAGTATTTCTGAATTATATAAAATTGATATAACTAATATTGTTAATAACATTAATAATGACTTAGGAATAAACTTAACACCAGAAAATGTAAATTCTTATATTAAAGATGAAAAGCTTAAAAATTTTAATGACTTAATTGATCATAAATTTAAAAATGAAGATTTAATTAGAATATTAGAACAAATAAAAAATAGAAATGATGAAGAACTAAATTCATATATAACAGATAACGCAGATATTCCAACCATTTTTGAATATATACTTGGTATAGCATGGTATAGAATTAGTGGCAAAAAAGGAAATATTTTAGATTTTATGAATTTAAGTTTAGATGCAGATTTTTTGCCTAAGACTCATGCTAGTGGAGGAATGGCTGATATAGTTTATAAATATGAAAATAATTCATACCCTAAACATGATTTATTAATAGAAGCAACTTTATCTGAATCAACTGGACAAAGAGTTATGGAAATGGAGCCTGTATCTAGACATCTTGGTGAAAATATAAAGCTTACAAATAATTTAAATGATTATGCTTTATTCGTTGCTCCTAATTTGGAAGAAAGAATAATATTGGATTTTAGAAACATGAAAACAAGATTCTATCCAAAAGGTAATGGTGAGTTTATAGAAGGATTAAAAATTATACCAATCGACATAAACATATTAATGAAAATATTACAAAACAATATAAATTATAATGAAATATACAATTGGTTTGATAAAGCATTTAAATCTACTATTCCAGATCCACTTTGGTATAGAGAAGAAATTTTAAAAAATATATAAAAGATAGGTGTTGAGTATCTATCTTTTTTTTGATATAATGTTATTAGAAAATACGATGCCGAAAATGGAAATGGAGATGTAAAAATATGAAAACTATTTCAATTAATAATAGAAGATATATAGGTAGTAAAGCAAGAATGATTGATTTCATTAATGAAACTATAAAAAAAGAAAAAATTGAGTTTTCTTCATTTTTAGATTTATTCGGTGGAACGGGAATAGTTGGAAATTTTTTTAATGACCAAAAAACAAAAATATATGTTAATGATTTGTTAAAATCTAATTACTTATCATATTTAGCATGGTTTGGAAATGAAAAAATAGATAAAAACAAAATAAAGATTTTTATAAATAAATATAATTCTCTTTCTAATTTAGAAGAAAATTATTTTTCAATTAATTTTAGTGATACTTATTTTAGTAAAGATAATTGTAAAAAAATTGGTTATATAAGAGAAGATATTGAAGCAAATTATCTTTCCAATAATTTAAATACTAGAGAAAGAGCTATTCTTATAACATCTTTATTATATGCTATGGATAAAATTGCAAATACAGTTGGGCATTATGATGCATATAGAAAAAATGGAAATTTAGATAAAAAATTAGAATTGTGTATGCTTGATTTAAAATCCAACATTAATAATAAAAATAATAAAGTCTTTAATGAAGACTCTAATGAACTTGTAAAAAGTATAAAAGCAGATGTTGTTTATATTGATCCCCCATATAATTCAAGACAATATTCTGATGCATATCATTTATTAGAAAATGTTGCAATGTGGGAAAAAAATGAAGTTCATGGTGTTGCAAAAAAAATGGAAAGAAATGGAATTAAAAGTAAATATTGCTCTGTGTCAGCTCCTCTTGCTTTTAAAGATTTAATTGATAACATAGATGCTAAATACATAATTGTTTCATATAACAATATGGGAACAAAAGGTGCAGGAAGGTCACAAGCTAAAATAAGTGATGATGATATAATAAATACTTTAAGATTGAAAGGAAAAGTAAAAGTATATGAAACTGATTTTAATCAGTTTAACACAGGAAAAACCCATATTGACAATCATAAAGAAAGATTATTTATATGTAAAGTTGGAAAAAGCACAAAGAAAAAAACTAGACATATAGAACCGATTATTGATAAAGTAAAATCTCCATTAAATTATACGGGTGGGAAATATAAATTATTAAATCAAATAATACCTATATTCCCTAATAATCTAGACTTATTTGTAGATTTATTCTCTGGTGGATCTAATGTTGGTGTTAATGTTAATGCTAAAAGAATAGTATGTGTAGATAAACAAGAAGAGATTATTAGAGTTATGGAATTGTTTAAAAAATATGAAGATGGTTTTATTATAAGTTCTTTAGAAAAAATTATTGATAAATATAATTTAAGTAATTCTTTATTAAATGGATATAAAGCATATAATTGTACTAGCGATAAGGGATTAGGAACATATAATAAATCAAAATATTTAGAATTGAGAAAAGATTATAATAATATGAGAGATAATTCTACAGAAAAAGATTTATTATTTTTAACATTAGTAATTTATGGATTTAATAATCAAATTAGATTTAATTCTAATGGTGAATTTAATATGCCTGTCGGGAAAAGAGATTTTAATAATTCTTTAAGAAAAAATTTAAAAAATTTTATAACAAAACTGAAGTCAAAAAATATAGAATTTATTAATTCTGATTTTAGAGAATTTGCAATTGAAACAACCAATAACACTTTAGTATATTGCGATCCACCTTATTTTTTAGGGACAGCAAGTTATAATGAAAATGGTGGATGGACAAAACAAGATGAAATAGATTTATTAAATTATTTAGCTGTTTTAGATAGTAAAGGTGTAAAATTTGCATTATCAAATGTAATCGAACATAAGGGTAATAAAAATATTATACTTGAAGCTTGGATTAAAGAACATAAATATAATGTTCATATAATTGATTGTGATTATAATAATTCTAATTATCACAAACAACAAGGAAGTATTACGAAAACAACAGAAGTCTTAATAACAAATTACTAAGATAATAAAAGATGATATAAGCATTTAAATTAATGCTCAATATCATCTTTTTCTATTGCATAATCTTTTAAATTATTTAATTTACTTGGATTAGAAAGCAAATTGAAATTATCTTTATCTAAAGCACCATGTTCATATAATTCTTTAGCAAATTCTTCATATCTTTTGTCTTTTTTAACAAAAATTTTATCCATTAAGAATTGAACTAATCGATAAATCATATCTTTAAAATGTTCAAGTGTTGACTTTAAAGAATGATTTTCTTCTTTTAATTCTTGAATTTCATTTTCTTTTTCTTTGATATTTTCGTTTAATTTATCAACTTCTTGGTTAAGTGATTCATTATTTTTTGTTAATAATTTTAATCTTTGTCGATTACTAATTAACTCATTACTAATTTCTTTTAAAGTAACGGATAACTCTTGAATGTTTTGATATTCAGCAATAGTTTTATCTATTAAATCTATAAAAACAATTGCTTTATCACGATCCTTAACATCTATAACTAACTGATTTTTAATAAGCCCTTTTGCTTTTAAGCTTTCAAGAATTTCTTTAATTTCAGAAATATTATTAGATAATTTTTCTGTTTTTTCTTTAGCACTTTTTAAATTATTTTGATGTATTTCAATAGACTTTTTAATCTTTTGGTAGTTTTCCATTTCAGTTATATGATAATCTCGATTTCTGCCTTTTAATTTAGCCTTTAATTGATAATTTACTTGATATTCTTTGTTAAAAGATTCCATACAACGCACTCTCATTTTATCTTGAATTTTTGTTAATGATTCTTTAGTAAAGACATCAGATTTTCCAACTTGTTTAGACATTCCATATTTATTTTTATATTTAACTGGAACACCAATTATATGAAGATGTGGACTTGTTTCATCATAATGAATGATTGCACTTGCTATTTTAAAGTTAGGGACAACAGTTTCTAAATCGTTAACTTGTTCTTTAAATACATTAGTCATTTTCTTTTTATAATCAATAACTTTTGTATTCCAAAATTCCATATCACCAAGCTCAATAATTATTTCACAAGCCAAATCTTTTTTAGAATTATTGCTAATATGAGTGAAGTAATCTTTTATTTTTCTATCATCGCGAGCTTGTTTGTTATTATATTCAAGTTTTGCTTCTTCAAACTCATCTATATATAATTTTTTAATATCATCAACTATCGAAAATGAACCTCTAATAACTTCAATATTTTCTCTATCATTATCATATTTTCTACAATTATGATTATCACATTTTGCTAATCCTGATGCACTTTGAATAGCACTATTACCCATAGAAGTAGAACCACTAACATTACTTTTACCACTTTTTCTAGAACTATTTTTCTTATTTTTATCATTACTTAAATGGAAAGAGTAACTTAAGGTTGCTATATAAATCACATCTCCTTTCTTTGTTTGTTTTTAGAGTATATTTTGTCTTTGACAAAATTATTAACCCCCTAGGAATTTTGTCATACTAACAAAATACTGGGGGCTAAGGCTCGCCTTAGAATCCGAAATTAACTATCGTTAATTTTATAAGTAGAAGAAATTAGGCATAGCTAATTTCTTCCTCGTACATTTTATTTAATACAACTTCGTTAGCAGGTTTCACATCTATTGGAGTAGGTTCTTTTGTAAATACTAAACTATCGGCTTTATCGGGGATATATTTAAAAGCATTATCTTCATCTATCTTATATAACTCATTTTTATCTTTTATATATAACATTCCAAAATTATGATTAGGTAATTTGTTATCAGGATCTAACTTGTTATAATCTTCTAAAGGGAATACTCTTATTATTGTTTGATTATTATTTAAGTAATCAAATTGAAATACTTGGTCTTGGACATTATAAGTACCTTCATAATAACCAACATCATAAAATTGTTTTAATCTTATAATGTGTTCTGTAATTTTTTCTTTAGGAAGGTATGAACTAATTCTTATATTGCCTAAAGAATTATCAAATAGAATAGGCATTTCTCTTGCTAGATAGCCATTACTATATAATTCATTCATTGACTTACAAATCGTTTCTCTAAATTTTATAAATTCAACTTCATAAGATTTCTTTGTTTTTGCTAAAGTTATTTCATCTATATAGCTCATAATGAAGTTTGCTTTTTCTTCACGAGTAAAAGTATTCCACGATTTATTTTCTTGTTTATATCTAGTAGGATATTTAACACTATTGATGAAATCTATATCTCGTTTTAATAAAATGTCTTCTGGAGTAAATTTTAAATCAACACATATTTCAGTATCGCTTAATTTACTTTCTAAGTTTTCAATATTGCTTTCTACAATTTTTCTTTCTTTTTCATATTCTTCTAATTTAAAAACACCATTGATATATGCTTTTTTAATTCTTTCTAATTTATCATTTTGGTCTTTAATTTCATTTGTTAAATCATCTCTTGGATTTTCTATCTTTTGTTTCATCATAGGTAAGAAAAATTGATTAACAACAGAATCATATTCAACAATTTCATTGATAAAGTCTTTCATAAAATCATCAACGATTTCTTCTTTAATAGAGCATTTACATTCATTACAATAATAGTAGTAATAAACATTACCATTTTTCTTTTTCGTTGCTTTACCACCTAAAATATGGTTACACTTAGGACATTTTAATTTTTGCAAATAGATATAAGTCAAATTTCTTTTATAAGAACGACTATTATTTTTCTTTTGTTGTTGGCATTCTTCCCATAATTCTTTTGATACAAGTGGTTCAACAACATCTTTGTAATATTCAGGATGCTTAGTTCTTTTACCATGAACAAAATCTCCTTTATAAACTTCATTTTGCAAGATATTATAAATTGTTGAATCACACCAATTTGTTTTACCTAAAACTTGTTCTTTATTAAAGATATTACTAATTGTTTGATAACTTGCTCCTTCATGATACATATTAAATATTCTAATGACAACATCACAAGTTGTATGGTCGATTACTAATTTTTTATTTTCGTGTTTATAACCTAAACAAGCTCTATGGGGAATATGACCTTGTTTAATTGCTCCCACTAAACCAAATTTTGTTCTTTCGCTTGTTCTTTCTATTTCATTTTGAGCCATATTAACCATCATACGAGTATAAAATTTTCCATTAGCAGTTGTTGTATTAATATCTTCATTCGAACAGATAATATGAGCATCATGTTCTTCAAAAAAGTCCATAATATTTTCCCAATCATAAACACTTCTTGAAAGTCTATCAATTTTCAAAGTAATAACAGTATTAATTTTTTTATCAATTATTGCTTGTTTTAATCTTTCAAATGCAGGTCTTTTATTTCCTTTTTTAGCACTTATGCCTGAATCTTCATAAAAATCATAAATTTCAAAATTGTTAAACTTACAAAATTCAATTAATCTTTTTCGTTGCTCAGGTAGACTAAAACCTAATCTTGCCTGATCTTCCGTACTAACTCTTAAATACAAACCACAAATTCTTTTTTCTTCTTCCAACTAAAATCATCTCCTTTTCTCATTTTAAATTCAAAAAAGAGAAGTAAAGGTACTACTATAAAATAATACTTTCACTTCTCTAAACTACATTGTAAGACTCTTGGTAACTTGGTTACCATCTATATTAATTATACAACATTTGTCGTAAAAAGTCCATTGTCTAGGAAGTGGTGTATTACTTGATTTTATTGATATATTCTTCTAAATCTGATAATTCAATTTTATTTTTCAAATTTTTAATATAAATATCAGTAGAATAATTAAATGCAAGAAATGTTATACCTTTGATAATAATTCTATGAGGTTCTACATAGTTAAGATTAGATTTATCAATTTTTCTAATACTGCCGTTAATGAAAGTAGGAGTCGTCTTACAAAACTCACAAATAAACTCTAATCTTTGTTTTAAAGACTTTTCAAAGGGTATTTCTTGTTTAAGTATCTTAATCATAAACACCATCCTTCCTTTAGGATGATTTCTTTGTAACAACAAAAAAACCAATCTTTCGATTGATTTCTATATATCAATGTTCGAAAAGTTCGAACAGATTCGTCAATGGAGCGGGTGATGGGAATCGGACCCACGTTATCAGCTTGGAAGGCTGGAGTTCTACCATTGAACTACACCCGCGTTTTCTAAACAATTAACATTATACTATTAACAATCTATTAAGTCAATACTTTTTTTAAAATTATCTAATTATTAAAACAATATTACATCAATATTATATGCAAATATTAATAAATAATGAATTTAGTTATTAATATTTCTTTTTTTAAAAATTAAAATAATGTATAATATAAATAGGTGGTAGAATGTTTGAAAATATAAAAAACGATTCAATAATAATATGCAGTACCGATTGTAAAATTAAAATACTTAAAAATATAAAAAAAATAATAAACTTAAAATTTATGACAATGAATGAATTTATAAAATCATATTGTTTTGATTACGATGAAAAATCAATATTATATTTAATAAAAAAATATAACATTAAATATGAAATCGCACTTGAATATTTAAAAAATATATATTATGTAGAAAATAAAAAATATAATCAAGAAAAATTAGACTTTTTAGTAAATATAAAACAAGAACTAATAGATAATAATTTATTAATCTTCAATAATAAATTTAAAAATTATATAAAAAATAAAAACATAATAATATATAACTATACTTTAAGTAAATTTGAAAAATATATATTAAGAAATTTAAAAATAGAACAAATACATGAAACAAATAAAAACTATATACCTAAAATATATGAATTTGAAACAGTAGAAGAAGAGGTAGACTTTACCGCACGTTATATATCTAATTTAATAAATAAAGGCGTTAACATAGATAAAATTAAGTTAACAAACATCAGCGCCGATTATATAAACATAATAACTAAAATATTTAATTACTATAATTTAAAAATTAACAAATTTAATGATATACCTATAATATCCACTATAATAGGTAAAACATTTTATAATAATTTAGATCAAGGTTTGGAAGAATCATTAAAACTACTAAAAAATTATAAAGATACAGATATTTATAATAAAATAATAGATATATGCAATAAATATATATGGTGTGATGATAAAAACGATTTAAAAATATTAATCGAATATGATTTAAAACATACATATATAGAAAATACAATTTATACAAACATGATTGAGGTAGTAGATTATAAAACATATACCTTTACAGATGAATACGTTTTTATGTTGGGATTTAATCAAGGAATAATACCGAATATAAAAAAAGATGAAGATTATATAAACGATGATATTAAGCCAAATTATTTAGATAATACAGTTGAAATAAATAAAAGAGAAAAAGAAGAAACATTAAAAATTATAAAAAACATAGAGAAAATAATAATCACATATAAAAATACAAACTTATTTAACAAATTTTATCCATCTAATTTAATAGATGATTTAAATGCTAAAGTAGAAAAAATAAATATAGATTATACTACAAGTTATAGTAAGTTAAGTGATAAATTAAAATTAGCCACTTTAATAGATGATTTAATAAAATTTGGAACTAAAAGTGATACATTAAACTTACTTATATCAAATTACGATATACCATATAATACATATTCTAATGAATTTACTAAAATAAACAAAGAAAAAATAAATAAATATTTAAATAGTTTAAAATCTTTTAATTTATCATATACATCAATGGATAACTATAATAGGTGTGCGTTTAGATTTTATATAGATAAAATATTAAAATTAGTAAAATCAAAAGATACATTTACATGCACTCTTGGTAATATTTATCACGCCGTACTTGAACAAGCAGTAAAAGGTGATATAGATGTTAAAGAATTTGTAGATAAATATATAGAAGAAAAAAATATAAAACTTACAGAGTCCAATAAATTCTTTGTAAAAAAAGCAACCTCTAATATTGAATATTTAATAGGAATTTTAAAAGAACAAAATAAATTTTCAAAATTAAAAAAACAAGAAACAGAAAAAGAAATAATTATAAATTTAAAAAATAATATCAATTTTAAAGGATTCATAGATAAAATCGTTTACGATACATTTGATGATACAACACTCGCAGCAATCATCGATTATAAAACTTATGTTAAAGAACCAAGCTTAAAATATATAAATTATGGTATAGGTCTTCAACTCCCAACATATATGTATTTAGCTAAACAAAGTCTAAATAATATTAGATTTGTAGGATTTTATCTTCAAAATATAACTCTTGATAATAAATCAAACGAAGAAAAAGAAGAAAGTTTAAAATTAATAGGATTTACCAATAAAGATGAAACCATACTTGAAAAATTTGATAGTAATTATAAAGATAGCAAAGTTATAAAAGGAATAAAAGTAAATAAAGATGGTAACTTTTCTTCTAGTAGTTTATCACATATGTTAAGTGATAATGAAATAAATGATATTATAAATTATACAGAAGAAAAAATAAAAGATACAATTGTCAATATTTATAATTCTAATTTCGATATAAATCCTAAATATGATAATGGATGTATAGGATGTGAATTTTGCGAGTACAGTGATTTATGCTTTAAAAGAGCAAAAGATTATGTAAATATAAAACCTAATAATAAATATGAGGAAGTGATATAATGGCATTTACTAAAGATCAGGAAAAAGCAATAACAACTACTGGTTGTAATATAATAGTAAGTGCAGGAGCTGGTAGTGGAAAAACTGCGGTACTTACAGAAAGAACAATTAGAAAATTAAAAAATGGTACAAATATAAATAGACTTTTAATACTTACATTTACAAATGCAGCTGCAGGAGAGATGAAAACAAGAATTAGAGAATCGATAAAAGAATCAGGATTAAAAGATCAACTTGATTTTATAGATTCTTCATATATAACAACATTTGATTCATTTGCTTTATCCGTTGTAAAAAAATATCACACATATCTTTCTATACCACTTAATATATCAATAATGGATTCATCAATAGAAGATTTAAAAAGTAAAGAAATATTAGATTATATATTTGAAAAATCATATCAAGATAAAAATTTTGATAAATTAATATATGATTTTTGTATTAAAACAGATGATAATATAAAAAAAATAGTAAGACAATTATCAGATAAATTAAGTTTACTACAAAATAAAAAAGAATATTTAGAAAACTACGTAAGTTCTCATTATAGTGATGAATATATAAATGATAAAATAGATGAATATATAAATTTAATAATAAAAATAAAAGAAAATATAAATACATATTATAAAGAATTAAAAGCTAGAGTAGATAATAAATTTATTGAAAGTTACAACATAGAGCCATTACTTGAATCAAATACATATAATGAAATAAAACTAAACTTAGAAAAGATAGGTTCACCTAGAAAGAATAAAAATTGCGATGAAGATTTTAAAATATATAAAGATTCAATCACAAATATCTTAAAAGATTTAAAAAATTTAACTAGATTTAAAAATTTAGATGAAATAAAAAAGTCAATATTTAAAACAGAACCGTATATAAATGCGATAATTAAAATAATACTTGAATATGATGAAATATTTTCAAAATATAAAAATGAAAATAATATATATACATTTCAAGATATAGCCTTAATGGCAATAAAAATAATAAAAGAAAATCCAAAAATACAAGAAGAATTAAAATCTAGTTTTGATGAAATAATGATTGATGAATATCAAGATACAAGTGATATACAAGAAGAATTTATAAATTTAATTTCAAATAATAATGTATATATGGTAGGAGATATAAAACAATCAATTTATAGATTTAGACATGCTAACCCCTATATATTTCAAAAAAAGTATGAAGAATATTCAAAAAATAATGGTGGGATCAAAATAGATTTACTTAAAAATTTTAGATCAAGACCTGAGGTTTTAAATAATATAAATTTAATATTTAATCTAATTATGGATGATACATTAGGAGATGCAGATTATAAAAAATCTCACCAAATGAATTTTGGAAATATCGATTATATCGAATCTTTTAAAACAAATCAAAATAGCGATATGGAAATACTTACGTATGATAAAAAAGAAATAGAAGATTACACTACTGATGAAATAGAAGCCTTCACAACAGCTTACGATATAAAGAAAAAAATTGAATCACAATATTTGATAGTAGATAAAGAGAAAAAAACATTAAGACCCTGTAAATATAGTGACTTTGCTATAATAATGGATAGGGGAGGAAGCTTTAATTTATATAAGAAAATATTTGAATATGTTGGTATACCTATAGAACAAATTCAAAATGAAAAATTAACTATCGGTGAAGAAATATTAGTAATAAAAAATTTAATTAATTTAATAATCAAAGTTAATTTAAATGAAATAGATGATGATTTTAAATATTTATATACTAGTATATCTAGATCATTTATATTTAAAACTAGTGATGAAGAAATATTTGATATAGTAAAAAGCGGCGATTTTTATAATTCAGAAATTTATAAAAAATGTAAAAAAATTAATATATTTGAAATGTCTAACTTAGATTTATTAAATCAAATAATAGATGAATTTGATATATATGAAAAAATAATAACTACAAATAATATAAAAGATACTATGATTAGATTAGATTATTTAAAAGATTTAAGTATAAATTTATCATCTATAGGTCTTACTCCAATAGAGTTTGCTAAATACTTAAACGATATGATTGAAAATGGTAAAATTGAATATTCACTGAATGCTAGTGAAAGTAATACAGTAAAAATATTAAATATACATAAAAGTAAAGGACTAGAATATAGTATATGTTATTTTACTGGTCTTAGTAAAAAATCAAATGATGAAGATAAAAAAATAAAATTTACTATAGATCAAAATTATAACATAGTGGCTCCATATTTTGATGATGGAATAAAACAGACAATATATAAAGATTTACTTTTAAAAGAATACGAAAGGCAAAATATAAGTGAAAAGATAAGATTATTTTATGTCGCATTAACTAGAGTACGTGAAAAAATTATAATAATTTGTCCTTTAGATAAAACTAAAGATGGATATGATTCATTAGTACCCTCTAATATTAGATTAAATTACAATAAAATAATTGATATGTTAGAATCTATAATACCAGTCCTTAAACCATATATAAAAGATATAGATTTTAACTATGTAAAACTTACAAGAGACTTTGAAAATATAAAAAATATTAACTATAAAAAAAATACCAAAAAAGTGAATACAAAAATAAAATATGTAGAAAATAATATAAAATATGAAAAATTAAATCAATCTAAATTTTCTAAAAATAGTAATAAATTAATAACAAAAGCTGAATATGAAAATATGAAAAAAGGAACTCAGCTACACTATTTATTTTATATAGAAGATTTTAAAAATACAAATAACCCATATATATTAAATTTTTTAAGTAAGATAGATAAAAATTATATAAATTGTTATAAAGAATATGAATTTATATATTACGATGATAATACTTTAAAACATGGATTTATCGATTTAATGTTAGAATATGATAATCATATAGATATAATAGATTATAAAACTAAAAATATAGATGATGAAAATTATATAAAACAATTAAATGGTTATAAAAAATATGTTGAAAGCAAAGTAAAAAAGACAGTAAATATATATCTTTATTCTATAGCAGAAGAAAGATTAGAAAAATTAGAACCTATATATAATTAATTTTTGACTATAAAATAAATATTTGTTATAATTATCATGATAGGAGAGTGTGTTATGAACTTAATCGAGACATTAAAAAAAGAAATAAACGATAAAAAAATAACTGATAAACTTGAAATAGCAAGATATATTTATAAAAAAGTAGGTAATTTATTTAAATATGATCCTAAATGGTATTTTTCAACTCCTGAAGAAAAAGAAGAATTAAAATCCAAAAAAATTGATATTTCTAACGTAACAGATAATTATATTACTAACTGTTCATGGGCAAATATGTATAGTGATTTACTAACTAATTTTGATATTACATCTAAAATTAATTCAGTAGACATAAATTTATATAATTCAGTTACAAAAAAATATCACACTAAAAATATGGGAGTTAATGTAGAGGTACTTATAGATGGTAATTCATATACTGCAGATTTAACTAAAAATTTAAATGACTTAATAAGTTTAAAATTTGGATTACCTACTAATTATAATTGTAGGACAAATGATGAAATAAAAAATGAACCAAATGGTAATTTAATGAATATTAAAAATAAAACAAAAAATTTAAAAGATAAATTAGAAACAATGAAGAAAGAAGAAAAATTAAACGATCAAGAATATATTTATCAAGTATATAAGGCAATAGAAAGTAATGTAAATTTTTCAAAACCAAATATTGGATTTAGTGAAGGAAAAACATATATAGATTTACTTTTAAGTTCCATTTTAGGTAAAAATTATACATCTAATAATATTTGTTTTTACGATAAATATTATGATAAATATATATCAGTTTATATAGTACCTGTAAATGGCGTTAATATATTTTTCTCATATGAAAAAGGTTCAAGTGTAGTATATAAATTCAAAACAATTCCAAAAGAAACACTAGATTTTTATTTTAAAAATTACGAATATATATTATCAGATAACTTAAAAACTATGATAAATAAAAATTCTAATCAAACAGTAAATAGTAGAAGAATGTAAAACATATTTTAATTAATATGTTTTTTTGATATAATATTTATTGGTGATACAATGGAAAAAATAATAATGGTAGATGGAAACAATTTACTTTTTAGAAGTTATTATGCAACCGCATACAGTGGTCAGTTTATGAAAAATAGTAAGGGATTCCCAACAAATGCTTTATTTGGATTTGCAAATATGATAAATAAAATAGTAACAGATGAACAACCAGTATATATGGTAGTAGCGTTTGATAAAGGTAAAACATTTAGGCATGAAAAATATTCATTCTATAAAGAAGGTAGGAGTGAAACACCAGAAGAATTGAAAATGCAATTTCCAAAAGCAAAAGAATTATTAACTCTTATGGGAATTAAATATTACGAAATAGATGGATATGAGGCAGATGATATAATAGGAACATTTGCTAAATATTGTGAAAATGATAGTAATTATAATGGACTTATAATAAGTAGTGATAAGGATTTATTACAATTAATATCTAAACATGTAGAAATGAAATTATTGAAACAAAAAGATTATATAAGATACAATGAAATATTATTTAAAGGTGAATGGGGAATAAATCCCATAAATGTAATAGATTTAAAAGCCTTAATGGGAGATGCAAGCGATAACATACCTGGTGTAAAAGGAATAGGAGAAAAAACAGCTTTAAAATTATTAACTCAATATAAAACACTTGATGGTGTATATGAAAATATTGATAAAATAAAAGGTGCTACTAAAGAAAAACTATTGTTAGGTGAAGAAAGTGCTTATATGAGTTATGAAATAGCTACTATATATAAAGACGTACCAATGGATATAAATATACCTGATATAAAATATTTAGGCCCTAAAGCAGAACTTGAGGATATGTATCAAGAACTTGAATTTTATTCTTTACTTAAAAATTTAAAAAAAGATGATACAGTAGTTAAAGAAAAAATAGAATATAAACAAGTAACCGATATAAAAGAATTAGATAATATAAAAGAATGTGCAATATATTTAGAGGTAGATAATTCAAATTATCATAATTCAAATATAATTGGTATGGGTATATATAATAAAGATGTTTCATATTACATAGATGGAGAAAAATTAAAAGATAATCCTAGCTTTTTAGTTAATTCTATAAAATATACATATGACTATAAAAAATTACTTGTTATGTGCAAAAAAAATAATATCAAATTAGATAATGTAGTTTTTGATATCGCCCTTGCAGCATACTTACTTGAATATAATTTAAAAGATGATATAGCTTATCTATCCAATCAACTTGAATGTAATATTCCATTTAAAGAAGAAATATTAAAAAATAATTTAGATATAAAAGAAATATGCGTTCAAAAAGCAAAATTTATATACGCAAACAAAGAAAAATTTGAAAAAGAATTAAAAGATAAAGAAATGTATGATTTATTTTTTAATATAGAATTACCTTTAAGTAAAGTTTTAGCGGATATGGAATATACAGGATTCAATGTAGATAAAAATAAACTAATTGAAATGGGAGAAGAAATAAAAATTAAGATAGATTTAATAAGTAATACAATTTATAATTATGCAGGAGAAGTATTTAATATATCATCACCTAAACAATTAGGAGAAATATTATTTGAAAAATTAAAATTACCTCATAAAGGTAAAGCAGGAAGAAATGGATATTCGACAAGTGCAGAGGTTTTAGAAAAATTAAAAGATAAACATCCAATAATAGAATCTATACTAGAATATAGAATGCTTACAAAGTTATATTCAGCTTATATAGAAGGTTTAATTTCATATATACATGAAGATGGTAAAATACATACAATATTCACTCAAACATTAACAAGAACAGGTAGACTTTCTAGTATAGAACCAAATCTTCAAAATATACCTATTAGAAATGAATATGGAAAATTAATTAGAAAAGCATTTATACCAAGTCCTGATTCTATAATAGTAAGTGCTGATTATTCACAAATAGAACTTAGAATATTTTCTTGTATGGCAAATATAACTGCTTTAAAAGATGCTTTTAATAATAATATAGATGTTCATTCAAAAACAGCAAGTGATATATTTAATGTACCAATAGAAGCAGTAACAAAAGATATGCGAAGAATGGCTAAAGCAGTTAATTTCGGTATAATATATGGTATAAGTGGATTTGGACTTTCTGAAAATCTTAACATAGATACTAAAGAAGCAACTAAATTTATAAATCATTATTTTGAAACATATCCAGGTATAAAAAAATATAAAGAAGAATCATTACAAGAAGCACATAAAAAAGGATATGTTAAAACAATGTTTGGTAGAATAAGAACACTAGATGAACTTGAAAATAAAAATTATATGATTAGGAGTGCAGCTGAAAGAATAGCGCTCAATACACCAATTCAAGGTACGAGTGCTGACATACTTAAAATAGCTATGATAAGATTATTTTCAGAATTTAATAAAAATAATTTAAAAAGTAAATTACTCGTAACAGTGCACGATGAACTTGTAGTTGATTGTAAAAAAGATGAATTTGAAATAGTAAAAAAACTTATGAAAGATGTTATGGAAAATGTAGTTAAACTAGATGTACCACTTACTGTAGATGTAGAATATGGTGATGATTGGTATCAAGCAAAATAAATCATAAATATTTAGTTTTTTCTTTCTTTTTTATATAAAGTGTAGTAAAATATTAATAGTAAGGGTGAACGATATGGGATTATTCAATAAATTTAAAAACTTATTTACTAAAAATAATAAAGAAGATATAGAAGCATTTGATAAAGGACTAGAAAAGACAAGAAAAGAATTTGTAAATAAAATAGGTATATTAAATAGTAAATATAAAAAAGTAAGTAATGAATATTTTGATGAATTAGAAGAAATTCTCATAATGGCTGATATAGGAGTTAATACTGTTATTGAATTTATCGATAAATTAAAAAAACGTGTAAAGCATGAAAATATAACTGATAGCGAAGATTTAAAAGAGGTTATAATAGATGAGATGTTCATAATTTATGTAAATAATCAAATAGTAGTAAATAAAATTAATTATGCTACATCAGGACCAACAGTTATTTTATTTGTAGGAGTAAATGGTGTAGGTAAGACAACTACTATTGGTAAATTTGCATCTAAATTAAAAGATATGGATAAAAAAGTAATGCTTGTTGCAGGCGATACATTTAGAGCAGGCGCACAAGAGCAATTAAAAGAATGGGCACAAAGGACAGATTCTAAAATAGTAAGTGGAGAATCTAAAGATCCTTCTAGCGTAGTTTATGATGGTGTAAAACAAGCAATAGAAGAAAATTATGATGTAGTTTTAATAGATACAGCAGGAAGGCTTCAAAATAAAACTAATTTAATGAATGAATTAGAAAAAATGAATAAAGTAATAGGTAAATTAATACCTAATGCTCCACATGAAACTTTACTTGTAATAGACGCTACAACAGGTCAAAATGGAATTAGTCAAGCAAAAAGTTTTAAAGAAATAACTAATATAACAGGAATAGTTTTAACAAAACTAGATGGTACTGCAAAAGGTGGAATAGTACTTGCTATAAAAGAAGCAGTAGATATTCCAGTAAAATTTGTAGGACTTGGAGAAAAAGAAAAAGATTTAAGAACATTTGATATAGAAAAATATATATATGGATTATTTAAGGATATGTGATTTATGAATACAAAAATAGTAGATGTAAAAGAATTTAAAAATGATAGAGTAGGAATACTTGTAGAGGTAGTTTTAATTGAAATGATGATAATATTTTCAATACTTAATTTAATTAATGAAGCTTTTTTACCCGCACTCTATATAATAATATCTATGATATTATTTACAATGGCTTATAATAATATTAAAATATTTAAGAAAAAATATATGACGCCAGTATATATAATAACAGGTTTATTTGTTGTTATTACAACATTTATGGAGTATTTATAGTGAATATATATTATGTAGAACTTTTTGATTATTATGGTGAACTTTTTACCGATAAACAAAAAGAATATTTTAAAGATTATTATTTTAATAATTTAACGCTTCAGGAAATAGCTGATAATAATAAAGTAAGTAAAAATGCAGTTCATAAGAATATAAAAGATATAACAAAAAAGTTAGAATATTATGAAGATAAATTAAAACTATATAATAATAAAAAAGAAATAGAAAAATTGATAATTAATATAGATAAAGGAATAAAGGAAAAAATAGAGGAGTTGATTTAGTGTGTTTGGTAAAATATTATATATTAGTGATAGTATAGCTAATATAGGAATACCTAATGGTACGCCTATTAATATGGATCTTTTAAATATGCATATAGTATTTGAAGATGGGGAAAGAAAAGTACTTGGTGAGATAGAAGATGTATCAGAATCTACTATAAAAGTACATTTTTTAGGTGTAATAGAAAATAATAAATTTATAGGTGGAGTTCTTAGAAAACCTACTTTGGAAGCTAAAATTAGATTTGTGACAGATGATGAATTAAAACTTATAACAGGTGAAACAGGAGAAGGAATGTTTAAATTAGGAGTTAGTCCTCTTTATAATGATAAACCAATATATGTAGATATAAATGAATTATGTAGTAATCATTTAGCAATCTTTGGTAATACTGGTAGTGGTAAATCATATGGTGTAGCAAGTTTTATACAAAGTATGTTTTATAATACTAATTTTCAACCTTATAGAGCAAATTATATGATATTTGATGCTTATGGTGAATATCATAATGCATTTGAAAGATTAAGCGAAGTTAACCCTAATTATCAATTCAAGTACTACACAACAAATAGAACAGATACAAATGGAGAATTAATAAGAATACCTCTTTGGTTACTTGATATAGATGATTATGCTCTTCTATTGAATGCAGAAAGACATTCTCAATTACAAATAATAGAAAAAATGATTAAACTTGCAAGAATAATATCAATGGATACTACTGAAGCAGTAGCTTATAAAAATCATTTAATAGCTAAAGCAATTTTAGATGTCCTATATACCAATCAAACATCTTCTAGTAAAAGAAATGATATATTTACAATAATTGCAAGTTGTAATACAGAACAATTTAACTTAGAAACACCTATTCAAGGAATAGGATATGTTAGAAAATTTAGAGAATGTTTTACAATAGATAGATCAGGAGATTTTACTGAAAGTGTACTTATAACTCAATATATAACAAGTTTTATAAATGAATCTCTTGATAACTATGAAGCACCTAATGATCATTTATTTACGTTAGATACATTAGAAAAAGCTTTAGATTTTACACTTATTAGTGATGGATTTTTAAGAAATAATAAACTATATGATGAAGCAATAACTTTAAAAGTTAGATTACATTCTATCGCAATTAGTGAAGATGCAGAATTTTTCAATTTTCCAACATATGTCGATTTAAATAATTATATAGGTAGTTTAGTTACTAAAAACAATAAGAAATCTCAAATAGTTAACTTTAACTTAGAAGATATAGATGATAGACTTGCTAAAACTATGGTTAAAATATATTCAAAAATGTTATTTACATTTACAAAACATTTACAATCTCGTGGTTCGATACCATTCCACATTTTACTTGAAGAATCACATAGATATGTACAAAATGATAATGATAATTTTTTACTTGGATATAATATATTTGAAAGAATTGCAAAAGAAGGTAGAAAATTTGGGCTTATATTAAATTTAGTTTCACAAAGACCAGTTGAACTTTCTGAAACAGTTATATCTCAAATAAGTAATTTCTTAATATTTAAAATGACACATCCAAGAGATTTAGATTATATAAAGAAAATGTTACCAAATATGAGTGCTGAAATAATGGAAAAACAAAAAAGTTTACAACCTGGTATGTGCGTTGCTTTTGGTAGAGCATTTAAAGTACCAATGATAATTAAAATGCCATTACCTAATCCAGAACCACATTCAAGTAACGTTGATGTAGTAAAAATTTGGCAAGCTGTATAAATTAAAAAGCAGATTTCTGCTTTTTTTATTGTGTTTAACCTTGATAAAAATTAATATAAATGTTATTATTTATATAGATAAAAAGTATAGATAATAAGAGAGGAATAAAATTATGAAAAAAGAAAATAAAATAAAAGCATTTACACTAGTAGAACTTTTAACTGTAATAGTAATATTAGCAGTAATAGCTTTAATAGCTGTTCCAAAAATATTAGGAATAATAAATAATACAAAATTTAAAAAATATAAAATAGAAGAAGAATATATGAAAGAAGCAGCAAAATTATATTATACTAGTAATAATATGGACGAATATGAACCAGTAGATTTACAAACATTAGTAGATAATAATTTTACAAATCCAGTAGTAGATTCAGGAAATGGAGGCTATTGTAAAGGGAAAGTTATAGAGGATGAAAAAGGAGTTTTAAAAGGTTGTTTAAAATGTAGTAATTATATTACTAAAGGTTGTGGATATACAGAAGATGATCCAGATGATAAACCAGTAGAAGAACCAGATGAACCAGTAATAATAGATGCAAATCCGGGAATAATATGTGGAGATAAAAAAGAAGAAGAATACGATAGTATGACAGAATGTCATATAAAAAGTGTAGAAGATTTAGTAGAATTTACAAAAATGGTAAATGATGAAAAACACACATATACATTTTTAAATAAAATAGTATATTTAGATAAGAATTTAGATATAAAAAATTATGAAAAAGGTAAATCATACTTAAATGCAGATGCTCTTGCAGATTTTGATATAAATGGTGATGGAGACGTTACTAGTTTAAAAGATGAAATGACAACAGATAAAGGATTTTTACCAATAGGAACAAAAAGTCATAGTTTTGCAGGGACATTTGAAGGAAATGCTTACACAATAAAAAATTTAATGATAAATAGACCTGATGTTGATAATGTAGGATTATTTGGATATGCTTATTATGCAGAAATAAAAGGATTTAATTTAGAGAATGTAAATATAACAGGTAATAATAATGTAGGAGGGGTTGCAGGATATAGTTATACAGGTAAAGTTAAAGAAATAACATTAAGCGGAAATATAACAGGTCATGACTATGTTGGAGGAATAACAGGGCATTATGCTAATGGAGCAAACTCCATAAGTGTAATATTAAATGCAAATATTACAGGTAATGATCATGTATATGGAATAAGTGATTCTAATTCTAACAGCAAAGGAGTAGTAGAAAGTGGAACTATAACAGGAAATTTAAATGTATATGGAGGTTCTTCTTCTAGTTCATCATCACTTGTAAATGAAAAAGTAATAATTGATGCTCCAGAAGATGCTATAACCCTTGGTGGAACTTTATATAAAGATACTACATATGGAGATTTAAATTTATACGATACTCCTAATAATGCAAGCATAATAGATACATATTTAGGTGGAGATAATGATAGTTCAGGGTATTATTTTGATTATAATAAGAATGGAAAATTAGTAATAAAGAGTACAAAAAAAGACCCATTAGATTACACTTTACAAGGAGAAGGAACAAAGGAAGACCCATATTTAATATATACTTATGAAGATTATAAAAAAATAGCGTTAATGCCAACAGAAGCAAACTATTATAAATTGATGGCTGATATAGATTTTACAAATAAAAAATATTATATGATAGGAACATATGCATATAATTTTAAAGGAAATTTTGATGGTAATGTTCATACATTAAAAAATATGGAATTAGAGGGATATAATTATGTCGGTCTATTTGGATATTTAGATGGTGGCGAAATGAAAGGATTTAATATAAAAAATATAAATGTATTAGGTCAAAATGATTATGTAGGAGGGGTTGCAGGATATAGTTATACAGGTAAAGTTAAAGAAATAACATTAAGCGGAAATATAACAGGTCACGACTATGTTGGAGGAATAACAGGGCGTTATGCTAATGGAGCAAACTCCATAAGTGTAATATTAAATGCAAATATTACAGGTAATGATCATGTATATGGAATAAGTGATTCTAATTCTAACAGCAAAGGAGTAGTAGAAAGTGGAACTATAACAGGAAATTTAAATGTATATGGAGGTTCTTCTTCTAGTTCATCATCACTTGTAAATGAAAAAGTAATAATTGATGCTCCAGAAGATGCTATAACCCTTGGTGGAACTTTATATAAAGATACTACATATGGAGATTTAAATTTATACGATACTCCTAATAATGCAAGCATAATAGATACATATTTAGGTGGAGATAATGATAGTTCAGGGTATTATTTTGATTATAATAAGAATGGAAAATTAGTAATAAAGAGTACAAAAAAAGACCCATTAGATTACACTTTACAAGGAGAAGGAACAAAGGAAGACCCATATTTAATATATACTTATGAAGATTATAAAAAAATAGCGTTAATGCCAACAGAAGCAAACTATTATAAATTGATGGCTGATATAGATTTTACAAATAAAAAATATTATATGATAGGAACATATGCATATAATTTTAAAGGAAATTTTGATGGTAATGTTCATACATTAAAAAATATGGAATTAGAGGGATATAATTATGTCGGTCTATTTGGATATTTAGATGGTGGCGAAATGAAAGGATTTAATATAAAAAATATAAATGTAATAGGTCAAAATGATTATGTAGGTGGAATAACAGGATATAGTTATAATCCAAGTAGCGTTATTAAAGAAATAACATTAAGTGGAAATATAACAGGTCATAATAGTGTTGGAGGAATAGCAGGTTCTACTGGAAATGGTGCAGTAGTTTCAAGTGTAATAGTAAATGCAAATGTAACAGGTAATACTTATGTATATGGAATTTCTTATAATGGTACAGGAGTAATCGAAAGTGGAACTATAAAAGGAAATTCATCAGTATATGGTGGTTTTGGTTGGGGTTCTACAGCATTCGTAAATAAAAAAGTTAAAATAGAATCAGAAAGTACACCTAATGTAGGTGGAACACTATATGAAGATACAATATATGGAAACCTAAATTTATATGATACTCTTGATAAAACAAATATAATAGATACATATTTAGGTGGAGATAATGATAGTTCAGGATATTATTTTGATTATAATAAGAATGGAAAATTAGTAATAAAAAGTACAGAAAAAGACCCAATAGATTACACCTTACAAGGAGAAGGAACAGAGGAAACCCCATATTTAATATATACTTATGAAGATTATAAAAAGATAGCGTTAATGCCAACAGAAACAAACTATTATAAATTAATGGCTGATATAGATTTTACAAATAAAAAATATTATATGATAGGTACAAATGCATACAGATTTAAAGGAAATTTTGATGGTAATGCTTATACATTAAAGAATATGGAATTAGAAGGATATAAATATGTTGGATTATTTGGATATATGGATAGTTCATCAGAAATAAAAGGTTTTAATGTAGAAAACATAAATGTATTAGGACAAAACGATTATGTAGGTGGAATTGCTGGAGAGTGTTATTCTAGTCAAGTTAAAGAAATAACATTAAGTGGAAATATAACAGGTAATAATCGTGTTGGAGGAATAGTAGGTCATAATGAAGGTAGTACAACATCAATAGCGAGCGTAATAGTAAATGCGAATGTTACAGGTAATACTTATGTATATGGAATTTCTTATAATGGTACAGGAGTAATCGAAAGTGGAACTATAAAAGGAAATTCATCAGTATATGGTGGTTTTGGTTGGGGTTCTACAGCATTCGTAAATGAAAAAGTAAAAATAGAAGCAACAGGTACACCTAGTTTAGGTGGTAAACGTTTCCCTGAAAATCATTATAATGTTTTAAGTGAATATGCACTATTAAAAAATAGTAGTAATTATATAATAGATACACCATATAGTGGAGATACAGATAATTCAGGATATTGGTTTGATTATAACGATTATGGAGATGACATAATAGTAGTAAAAGCAGGAAGCGCAGCAACAAATCCAAATGTTAATCCAAATAATCCTGGCGAAACATCAGAACCAACAATAGTACATGAAAAAACAACAAATCCAGATAAACCATTCCCAGAATGTAAAGTAACTAGATTTGATACATATGGAAGAGGATTTACCGCATCATATTCATGTACAGATGCAGAGTCAATAGTTGAAATAAAACACATATATTGGGTAAAAGCGGATGTAGATGATTATGATTCATTAGTAGAGTGGAAAAACATAACTCCAGGACCATCTACAAGTTATAGTAGTGTATGGACAGAAAGTAGTGCGGCTGGTCAAGGAATAACACCGCCATATCCAGGAAATTGTTATTATTTCTATTACGGCGCTAAAAACCAAGCAGGTAATGAAAGAATATACAGAACTGGTTATTGTTTAAGTTATTAAAAAAAATTTTTAAAAAAGCAGTTTTTCTGCTTTTTTTACTGAAATTATTAAAAAATTGAGAAAATCGCCTCTAAAATTAAAAAATTACATTTTTGTGAGTGTAGAAATTCAAAAACGTATGTTTGACCTTTAAATACAACTATGTTACTATGTTTTTGAAAGGAGGGAAATTTGTGCTTAATCAAGCAGTTTTAGTTGGAAGAATAGTTGAAGATCCTGAACTAAAAGATACAGAAAAAGGCAAAGTAACTAACATAACTTTGGCTGTACCAAGATCTTTTAAAAATTCTAACGGAGAATATGATACTGACTTTATTTCCTGTGTTTTATGGAAAGGTGTAGCAGAAAGTACAGTAGAATATTGTAAAAAGGGTGATTTAGTTGGAATTAAGGGAAGAATTCAAACTAGAAACGTAGAATTTGAAGATCAAAGCCATAAACAATTTGTGGAAGTAGTAGCAGAAAAAGTCACATTTTTATCTAGTAAGTAAGCAGATGAATAATCTGCTTTCTTTCATTAGAAATTTTTAATTTTTTCATATAAATTTCATAAATGAGTAATACTATTAATATGGAGGTCAATATGGAAGAGAAAGATAAAAATGTTAAAAAAGAGGTAGAGGAAGAAAAAATTATTGATGCAGAAATAATAGAAGAAAAGGATATCGATAAAGAAGAAAAAACTATCGATAAAAAAGAAATTAATGAGGAAGAAAAAATTATCGATAAAGAAGAAAAAAATATTGATAATGAAGAAAAAAATAGTAATAATTCCTTTTTTAAGTCTAAAATTTTTCTTAGTATTATTATGTTTTTATTAGGAGCACTTATTATGTATGGACTAATTATGGCTAGTAATAAGGGTTTACTTATTCAAAAAGTTACAAGTGAAAATATAAAAACTACTACTGTAGAAGAAGAAAGTGATTTAAAAACTGCAATTAATAATGTTTATGAAGCAACAGTATATATTAATGTTTCATCACGTATTGGTAGCTCTTCAGGTTCAGGATTTATATATAAAAAAGATGATGATTATGGATATATATTAACTAATTATCATGTTATAAAAGATGGAACTAAATATTTAGTAACTCTTACCGATAATACAGAGGTAGAAGCAACTCTTATAAGTGGTGATGAATATTACGATATAGCTATTCTTAAAATAGATGCTGATAAAGTAAAAAAAGTAGCTACTTTAGGTAATTCTTCTAATTTGGAATTAGGTGATACTGTATTTACAGTAGGCGCGCCTTTTGGAAAAGAATACATGGGAACCATAACAAAAGGAATAGTTTCTGGAGTAAATAGAATGCTTTCATCAGAAGGTTCAGGTTCATATTTAACAGAGGTTATTCAAACTGATGCATCTATAAATTCTGGTAATAGCGGTGGACCTATATGTAATATAAAAGGAGAGGTAGTTGGAATTACGTCATCTAAATTAATGGGTAACGGAATAGAAGGTATGGGATTTGCAATACCTATTAATTCAATAATACCTATAATTGATAGTATAGAAAATGGAAAGAAAATAGAAAGACCATATTTAGGTATACAACTTGTTAATTTAACAAATACATTTATGCTTCAATATTATTATGGAATAAAAATAAATGACGATGTAGAATTTGGAGCAGTTATAAGTTATGTTGAAGAAGGAAAATCAGCTGATGAAGCAGGACTTGAACTTGGAGATGTAATAGTTGATATGGATGGAGAAAAAGTAGAAGATACACAACATTTTCAATATTTACTATATAAACATAAAATAGGAGATAAAATTAAAATAAAATATTATAGGAATAATAAATTATTAGAAACTACAATTGAACTTAAAGACTCAATTAAAAATGAATAAATACTTTTATAAGTATTTTTTTCTTTTAAATGGTTGAATTTTTGTAAAGTAATTGATATAATATTAATATAGTAGTAAAAGAGTAAGAAAGTAGGGTTTATTTATGAATAACAAATTTGTATATAGAATACTTGGCGCTGTAGCATCCGCTATGGTTATAGTTTCAGTTTTTATTCCTTTTTTCAGTATTTCTGGATTTTCACAAAGTATATGGGAAATAAATGAAAATTTTATATTTTTACCTATATTGATAATTGCTTTTGGACTTATTGGTGTAATAGTATTTTCAATAAATAAGAAAATTGAATTTGCTTATGCTACATCAGGTGCGATGATATTTTATTCAATGATGAGAACTTTTGAAATAATCAATGCAGATCAATTTGGTAGTTTAAGTGTTGGATACTATGTGTTATGTGCAGGTTCAATATTAACTGGTGTTATGGCGTATCTATGTAACGTAGTACCAAAAGAAATTATTGATAATATTGATATGACACAGACAACAAATAATATTAATATGTCGAATTTATCAGGAAATAATGTAGGATTAAATAATAATGCAGATTCATTAGTTGATATGTCTAATTTTAATAGTATACAAGGTATGAATCCATTAGAACAACCAGTTTCAAGTGATTTACAGCCATTAAATGAAATGATTAATCCAGCACCACAGCTTGATATACCAAGTGAATCAGGCTCACCAGAACAAATAAATTTTGGACCAGAGGAACAAATAAATAATGAATTAAATGAGATTCCAACTGAGCGAGTTAATGTACCAAGTGAACCAGTAATAAGTTCACCAGAACAAATGACTTTTGAACCAGAAGAACCAATGAACAATCAAATAAATGAGATTCCAGTTCAACCACTTGATATATTAAATAATCAAGTGGTAAGTACATCAGAACAAATAAATGTTGAACCAGTTCAATCAATAAGTAATCAAGTAAATGTTGTTCCAACTGAGCAAGTTAATGTATCAAGTGAATCAATAATAAGTACACCAGAACAAATAAATGTTGAGCCAGTTCAACCAATGAATAACCAAATAAATGTTGTTCCAACTCCACAAATTCAACCACAATCAATTGCGCCAGATACATTTCAACAACCTGCTCAGCCACAACAACCTATAAATAATCAACAAACAGGTTCTATCGTATTTGACCAAACATCACAGCCAATGATTAATACACCAATTCAAAGTAATCAGCCAATGCAAGATATGTCATATTTTAATAATTCATCAAATGTAACTCAACAAAATACAAGTAATGCATTTGATATATTTAATCAACCAATTAATAGAAATTAAGAAAAATTGACAATATTTATATACATTTTTAATTAAAATTTCATAAAAATTGATGAAAAAGTCAATTTTTTCTTGCAATAATTTTATTTTTATAGTATAATTTATAACTGGTTTGTCAAAAAGGGGGTGTCTCATGCAAGGAATATTTTATTTTAAAACTGCTAACGATGAAATTTATTGTATTAACTGCTACGGTAGAAAATATGAAAAAATAAATGAATTCATAGTTGATAATTTTAGTGTAGAAGAAGATATAATACGTGTTTCATTATCACGAGATAATAAAAGAATACTTATTAAATTAGAAAGTAAAGCAGTACTTATATTTGATGATATAAATATGTTATTAAATAAAAAGTTTAGATCTTTACTTAAATATAATAAAGTTAAAGTAGCGTACTTTAAACATAAAATAAAAAATAAAACAAAGAATGCTAAAGCTGTTTTATGTAAAGAGTTAGATCCAAAAAAAATTTCAGTATTGTCAACAGCAACCGCTATATTACTTGCTAATGCTATAACTGTAAAAGCTGGGACATCTAGAACAGAAACTTTCAATAATAAAGTTGTAATAGAAGAAAATATAGATAATAAAACAGATATCACATCAAATTTGAATAGTTATAAAAAAATAGAATCTCCAAAAGTAGAAAAACCATCTGAAATTAAAGTAATAAAAGAAGAAGAAAAAGTACCACTAAATGATAACAATTTGACAACTAGTGAACCTGAAGCACACGTATATAATATAAAAAATGATGATTCAACAGTTTCATATGATAATATAACACAAGCAGAACAAATACAAAGCGCTTTTGATTATTATGAAGGAGATGAATATAATTATTATTCAAATTTAATGAATGATTACTATGTAACAGAAGAATTAAATAGAAAAATTAACTCTTATATTAATAATAATTTAAGTGATGTAATGTGGGGAAATGCATATAATCAAGGATATAATGATTATACAATTCCAGAAAAATATAAAAATGGTACATTTACACTAAATGAATTATTTGATGATGTATCTAATACCTTTGGTGTACCTAAAGATATTCTTGTATCTATATCTGAACATGAATGTTCACAAAGTTATTACTTAAAAAATTCTTATACAGGAATTTATGAGAAAAACTGCGGTGGGATGATGGGACATATTAACTTATATGAAATGTCTTCAGATCATTTACCAAACGGTGGATATGATGGTTGTGATGTTGCAACAAATCCAGCACTTTCTATTTATTCTTATGCATCAGCAGTTAAGTTTTTTCATGATAATTTTAAAGACATAGATTTAGGATATGGATTTGATTCATGGGATTTATCTTCTTATATGGTCGCTATGGGTCAAGGATATGTATCAGATTATGCTGTTGGATTTAAATATCGCTATGATTTTGATGAAAGTGGAGTTTCTCAATTAAATATATGCGCACCACAATTTAAAGTACTTAGAAATGCATACTTAAATAATACACTTGGCGTAAATGATTTAACATTTACTGCAGAAAATGGGTATATAACTCATTGGTCTGATGGAGATAAATTTTATTATAAAAATGGAGAATATACATTCAGTAAGATGGATAACTCATCAAAAAGATATTAAAATAATCTTAATATCTTTTCTTTTTTTTTAAAATATTATATAATTGTACTGGAGGTATGTATGATTAAGGAAAATAAAATAACTTTAAAAAATTTAGTATGTGCATTATTATTTTTAGTACTTGGAATAATATTACTTACAAGTAGGGAAGATATTGTAGGTATGGTATCAAAGGTTATTGGTATAATTCTTATAATATTTGGAATTGTAAAATCTATAGTATACATTTATATGAAAGGTAAGCTTGGAGAATATAGTATGTCCGAATTATTAATAGGCATTGTAATAATGGGATTAGGAATACTATTTGTAACACTTTCAGGAACACTTAGTTTTGCAATTAGAGTAGTAATAGGTGTTTGGGCATTATTAGCTGGTATTAATAGAATAATATTTGCAATATCTATAAAGCAAATTGATAATGTTGGTTTTAAAATGTATCTTGTATCTGCTCTTATTATGATTATAGTAGGTGTATTACTTATTTCAGGAATATTTGATAAAATAATAGGATTATTAATAATAATATATTCCATATCTGAAATAGTAGATTATATTTATTATATGAGCAAAGATAAAAGATTTGAAAAAGAAACAAGTATTGTTAAATCAAAAAACTCAAAGAAAAATATTAAAAATAAAAAAGGTAAAGTAATAGATGCTTCATTTGAAGAAGAAAAAAATTAAAGCTATTTTCTAAGAAAATAGCTTTTTATTCTAATTTTACAGTAGGTATTAAACTTTCTAAAGATGTATCCTTATAAGTAGGTTCAGTTCCTTTAATATAATAAAACATAGTAGCATTCTTAGTATCACTTGTTGCAACCTCACCACTTATTGGATTAACTAAAACACCAACGACATTATTAGGTAGTTTATACCAACTTTTTTCTTTATCTTTCATATAATTTTCAACAACACTAGCCCATATATCCCTAATATATTTACCACTGTCATTATCAGTAGATTTATTATCGTCATATCCACTCCATATACCAACAACAATGTCAGGATTATATCCAAATATCAAATGATCATTATCGGTAGTACCAGTTTTAATTGAATATTTACTAGTCAGTTTACTAGATAAATCAAAGCAAGTAGGATAATTAAAATCTATAAAATTATAATTATATGTACTAGTTAATGTTTCGTTCATAATATAAACAAGACTTGAATTAAGTACAAGTTCTTTATCATCTTTATGTTCATATAGAATATTTCCATTAGAATCTTCTATTTTTTTTATAAGATATGGTTTTGATTTATATCCGCCGCTAGCAAGCGTTCCATATGCTTCCATCATTTCCATCAAAGATATTTCTTCGCTTCCAAGAGCTAGAGATGGTATTGCTTCAAGTTTAGATGTTATACCAACTCTTTTTAACATTTCAACTAAAGTTTCCTCTCCTAAAAACAGATGTGTCTTAACAGCGTATATATTATCAGAATATGATATAGCAGCAGCCATTGTTATATCTTTATTACCATATTTATCATTGTAATTTGCTGGACTATATGTTTTATCATTTGCGAAAACAAATGTAGTTTCTTGACTAGCAAAAGTTGTAGATTCAGTAAATCCATTTTCCAAAGCAGCATAATATAAAAAAGGTTTTAAAGTAGAGCCAACTTGTCTTTTTGCTTTTGTTGCTCTATTAAATTGACTTTTACTATAATCAGTACCGCCTACGAGCGCTAAAATTTCACTTGTTTTAGGATTTAAAACTATACTAGCAATTTGTAAATCATTGTCTGGATAAATTTCATTAATAGAGTTTTCTAGTATAGTTTGAGTATCGATATCTAGAGTTGTATATATTTTAAGACCACCCGTTTCAAGAAAAGAACTAGGTAAAGTTGTAGTGCTTAATTCATCCATAACCGCATCTTCAAAGTATCTTAATGTTTTTAATTTGTTATTTTCTAAATATCCATGGAAAACAAGTTCAGTATTATATGCTTCTTCCATTTCTTCTTTTGTAATAAACTTACTATCAACCATAGAAGATAATACAATATATTGTCTTTCTTTAGCTTTTTTTAAATTGAGTATCGGAGAATAATTAGAAGGCGATTTTGGAATACCAGCAATTATCGATGCTTCTGCTAGGGAAAGTTCACTAGAACTTTTATTAAAATAATAGTAGCTAGCATTCTCAATTCCATATATCCCACCATAATTGATAGTATTTAAATAACCTTCAAGTATTTCATCTTTACTATATTGACTTTCTAATTTAATAGTTAACCAAGCTTCCTTAACTTTTCTTTCCCAAGTCTTATCAAAAGTTAGAAATAAGTTTTTAGCGTACTGTTGTGATATAGTAGACGCACCCTGTAAAGTTTTTTTATTTACTAAATTTATGTAAAGTGATTTAAAAATTCTTAAAAAATCAAATCCATCATGTTTATAAAACTTTCTATCTTCTACAGCTATAGTAGCTTCCTTTAAATATTTAGAAATTTTATCTAATTTAATCCATCTATCACTAATACCATTTATAGGTTTATTATTAGAATCATATAAATAATAACCACTCGCACTATTAATATTTAATTTACTAGTTATAGATGCAAAAAAATAAATTCCGTGATATAAAATTATAAAAAAAATTATAACAATACCTAGAATTTTAACAACTTTTTTAGTCTTTTTCATATATTTCACCTAACTCTAACATTAGTATTAGAAAAAAATATAAAAATATGAGTGCAAAATAAAAAAAAGTATGCTATAATGTTTGGGAGTTGATATTATGAAAATTAGTTTAAATGTTAAATTAATATCAGATGAAGATAACTTAAACATTAAAACAACTGGTATTAAGACAAAAAATACAATTATTTATAAAGAAAATGATATAAATGTAATCATTAAATTATTAAATAATAAAATAGAAATGAATAGATCATGTAAAGATTATAATATAAATTTAATTTTTGAGAAAAATAAAAAAACTATATCAACTTATAAATTATTTGGTACAAGTAAAGAATTTTTACTTGAAACAAAAACGAATAAATTATTAATACAAGAAAATAAATTAAGTGTAGATTATGAACTTGAGGGAAATAAATTTATGTTTTGTATAGAGTTTGGAGGATAATATGGTTATTGATGTTTTAAGTAATATACTAACAGATGCCTCAAAAAAGTTAGGATATGAAGAAAATTTAGTAGTTATAAAATCAAATAGACCTAATTTATGTGATTATCAATGTGATGGAGTATTTAATCTTTCAAAAAAATATCATAAAAATCCTATAACAATTGGAGAGGAAATAGTAGAGCAGGTTAAAAAAATAGAAAATTTTAATGAATATTTTAAAAGCATAGAACTTTGTAAACCAGGTTTTATTAATATAATTATTAGTGATACATTAATAAATAAATGTCTAATAAGTATGGATACAAATTATAAATTTAATTTAAAAATGCCTAATCAAAAACTTACTTATGTAATAGACTATGGTGGACCTAATGTAGCAAAGCCGCTGCACGTAGGTCATATGAGACCTGCTATAGTAGGTGAGTCAATTAAAAGAATAATAAATTATGTAGGTCATAATACTATATCAGATGTACATTTAGGAGATATTGGACTTCCAATAGGTGAAATAATATATGCTTGTATAAAAGATAACATTAAACCAAATGAAATAACTTTAGATTATTTAAATAAAGTATATCCTATGATGAGTAACATTATTAAAGAAGATGAAGAAATAAAAGAAAAATGTTCAACTATCATTAAAAGTGTACAAGAACGTAAAGATTATTTAGATTATTGGAAAAAAATTTGTGAAATTTCCGTTCAAGATATAAAAAGACTTTATAAATATTTAGATGTTTCATTTGATTATTGGTATGGTGAAAGTGATGCATATGATTATATTCCTAAAGTAAAACAAATACTTGAAGAAAAAAACTTATTAGTAGATAGTAACGGAGCTAAAGTGGTATTTATAAATGAAGATTTAGATAAAATAAAGCATCCACCACTAATATTTGAAAAAAGTAATGGAGCTTATCTTTATGAAAGTTCAGATATTGGAACAATATATCAAAGAACGAAAGATTTTAATCCTGATTACATATTATATGTAACAGATGCAAGACAAAGTCTGCACTTTACTCAAGTATTTAGAGTATGTGAAAAAAGTGGTATAAGTAAAAACGCAAAATTAATACATTTACCTCATGGAACTATAAATGGACTCGATGGTAAACCATATAAAACTAGAAGCGGTGAAACACCAAAACTCGATAATTTATTTAAAGAGGTAAAAGAAATATTTATATCTAAAAAAGAATCTAATAAAAATATGAAAGAAAATGATATAAATATAATAGTAAATTCAATATTAAAATTTGCTGATTTACAAAATAGTCGAGATAAAGATTATATATTTGATATAAATAAATTTAGCGATACACAAGGTAAAACAGGACCATATATTTTATATACATATTTAAGAATGAATAAAATTATAGAAAAATTTTCACCAAATATAAATAATTTATCTAATAACATATATAATAATTATGATAGAGAATTAAGAATTGGTATATTAGATTTTCACGAATATATAATGAGTGCGTTTAAAACATTTAAACCATCCATTGTAGCAGATTATATTTATAATATTTGTGTACTTATGAATTCTTTTTATCAAAATAATCATATATCTAATTTAGAAAATAAAGAAAAATTAAACGATTGGGTAAGTGTAATAAACCTTGCAAATAAAATAATTAAAGAAATGTTAAAATTACTTATAATAGATATACCTACTGAAATGTAGTTGAAAGGAGTTTATTTATGAAATTAAAAGATATGAAAAAAGAAGAATTGGAGGTTTTATCATATACAGATTTAACCGAAATGATATTAAAAGAAAATAAAAAATCTATGAATACAGCTAAAATATTTAAAAAAATTTGTGAATTACTTGAGTTAAGTGATGATGAATATACTACTAAAATAGGAGATTATTATACATCACTTACTACTGATAAAAGATTTGTATTATTAGAAAATGCTGAATGGGATTTAAGAGATAAACATAAAGTAGATATAATACTTGATGAAGAAGATGAAGAAGACGTATTTAGCGATGAAGATTCTTTAGATGAAGAAGAAACAGAAGATATGAGTGAAAGCGTTGAAATAACTGATGATGAAATAGATTTAGATGACGACGATGATATGAGTGATTTAAATATAATTAGCGATGATGAACTTGAAGAAGAAATGTAATCTTCTTTTTGTTTATATGAAAAATATATAAAAATAAAATTTATGCTTTATAAAACATTGAAAGTTTAATATAATTATAGTATAATTTATATGTTTTGAAAGGGAGAATCTTATGATAGAAAGATTAGAAAATATAGAAAAAAGATATAATGAAATAATGGAAGAATTAACAAACCCAAATATAATAGGAGATATAAAAAAGACAACCGCACTTAGTAAAGAACAAGCATCACTTCGTGAAAATTATGAAGCATATCAAGAATATAAAAAAATATTAAATAATATAAGTGCAGCAAAAGAACTTATGAAAGATGATGAAATGGGTGAACTTGCTAAATTAGAGTATGAAGAAAACGAAGAAAAAAGAAAAAAAATGGAAAATGACTTTGAAATAATGCTTTTACCAAAAGATCCTAATGATGGAAAAGACGTTATAGTTGAAATAAGAGGAGCAGCAGGTGGAGATGAAGCAAATATATTTGCTGGAGATTTATATAGAATGTATACATATTATGCTGAAAAACAAGGATGGAAAGTAGAAGAACTTTCTGCTTTAGAAGGTGAAGCAGGTGGTTATTCACAAGTAGAATTTAAAATAAAAGGAGATAATGTATATTCTAAATTAAAATATGAAAGTGGTTCACATAGAGTTCAAAGAGTTCCAGCAACAGAATCTCAAGGAAGAATACAAACCTCAACTGCAACAGTACTTGTTATGCCAGAAGCAGATGATATCGATATAGAAATAAAAGATAGTGATATAAGAATAGATACATATTGCGCATCAGGACATGGAGGTCAAGGCGTTAATACAACACCATCAGCTGTTAGAATAACACATTTTCCAACTAATACAGTAGTTACTTGTCAAAATCAAAGAAGTCAAATACAAAACAAAGCAGAAGCAATGGAGGTATTAAAATCAAGACTTTATCAATTAGAACTTGAACGTCAAGAACAAGAACTTGGAAGCGAAAGAAGAAACAAAATAGGTACAGGAGATAGATCAGAAAAAATACGTACTTATAATTACCCTCAAAACCGTGTTACAGATCACAGAATAGGTTTTTCAACAATGCAACTTGAAAAAGTTATGGATGGAGATCTTGATGATATAATAAACGCTCTTATAACAGAAGATCAAGCAAGAAAACTTAGAGGAGAATAATTAAATTAAAGACACTTGAAAAAAGAGTCTTTTTTTTATATAATATTTTTGGTGATTTAAATGTTATATACATCTGTTAAAAATGAAAAAATAAAAAACATAAAAAAATTAAATAATAAAAAATATAGAGATAAATTAAATTCTTTTTTAATAGAAGGAGAACATTTAGTAAAAGAAGCACATAAAAATAATTGCTTAAAAGAATTAATTGTAGATGAAAATACTGATTTTAATTTAAATATGGAAACAATTCATGTAACAGAAAACGTTTTAAAATATTTAACAGATTTAGATAATCCTCCAAAAGTAATGGGTATATGTAATAAATTAAAAGAAAATCCAATTGGTGATAGAGTAATAATATTAGATGATATACAAGATCCAGGTAATTTAGGTACAATAATTAGAAGCGCAGTTGCTTTTAATATAGATACAATTATACTTAGTAAAAATACAGTAGATTTATATAATAATAAAGTAGTAAGAGCAACTCAAGGTATGATTTTTAATGTAAATATAATAATAAAAGATTTAAAAGAAATAATACCGACATTAAAAAATAATAATTATAAAATATATGGTACAAAGGTAACAAATGGAAAAAATATAAAAGAACTTGAAAAAACTTCAAAATTTGCTATAATATTAGGAAACGAAGGAAACGGTGTTGATAGTGACATACTAAAAATGTGTGATGATTACATTTATATATCTATGAATAAAGTTTGTGAAAGTTTAAATGTAGGAGTTGCAGCTAGTATAATAATGTATGAATTTAATAAGTAGGTGACTATGAATTTAATATATATAGGTAAATTAGTTAACACTCATGGACTTAAAGGTGAGGTTAAAATTATAAGTGATTTTGAATATAAAAATGATGTATTTAGTATTGGTAATGAAATAATAATAAATAATACTGCACATAAAATAAATTCATATAGACATCATAAAATATTTGATATGGTAACTTTAAGTAATATTAATTCTATAGATGATGCAGAAAAACTAAAAGGTTTAAATGTCTATATAGATAAAGATAAATATAAATTTAACGGATATTTAAATAGTGATTTAATAGGAATGGATGTTTATGATAATAATAAATATAAAGGAAAAGTAGTAGATATATACAAAACAGATAACAATGATATATTAGTAATAGACGGAATAAAAAGACACATGGTACCAAATATTAAAGAATTTGTTAAAAAAGTAAATTTAGAAAAAAAACAAATAGAAATAAAGTATATAGAGGGATTAGATAATGAAAATTGATATTTTAACACTCTTTCCAAATATGTTTGATGGATTTATAAGCGAATCTATAATAAAAAGAGCAATTGATAAAAAATTAGTAGAAATAAATATATATAATATAAGAGATTACTCTAAAGATCCACATAAAAAAGTCGATGATTATGGATTTGGTGGAGGAGCTGGAATGGTGTTAATGCCACAGCCAATATTTGATGCAGTAAATTCATTAAAAACTGATATTTCAAAAGTTATTCTTTTAACTCCTCAAGGAATTAAATATAACCAAGAAGAAGCATATGAACTATCGCACGAAAAACATTTAATAATTATTTGTGGTCACTATGAGGGATTTGATGAAAGAATTAGAACTATAGCAGATATAGAAATAAGTATTGGTGATTTTGTACTTACAGGTGGTGAGATACCAGCTATGGCTATAAGTGATAGTATAATTAGATTAATAGATGGCGTAATAGAAAAAGAATCGCATATAAAAGATTCTTTCAACGATAATTTACTTGATTATCCAGTATATACTCATCCAAGTGATTTTAGAGGAATGAAAGTACCGGATGTATTACTTTCAGGACACCATGAAAATATAGATAAATGGCGAAAAAATGAACAGATAAAAAGAACTAGAGAAAGAAGACCTGATTTATTAGAAAAGAGATGACATTATGAGTGAGAGACGTTATTTCATACATAAAGAAGGAAATACAAATGAATTAGTATTTTTAGATTATAGTAAACTAAAAGGATTTGATTTTAAACCTCAAAACAATATTAAATACGATGGTATTATTGTTAATAAAATGGTTATTATAAAATCATCTATGATAGAAAAAATATTAAAAAGAAAAATAAAAAGAAAATTAGAACTATATTTAAAATTAATAATTAATTACTTAAATAGTGATGACGATGATTCTTCTGATATACTTAGAGAAGCACTAAATGATTTAACTAGATATAAAAGTATAATAGATAAAAAATATAAAAAATATTTAGATGAAAAATATTTAAAAATACTTTTAAGAAAAATAAGTCTTTTAGAATATGAAATAAAATCAAAAATAATTAATATTGAAAATGAAATGGAACTAGAAGAGAAAAGAACACATAAATCTAGATAGGGGAATACAATATGGTTATTTATAAGTTAGGAATTTTTAATGGAAAAAATAGTAAAGAAATATTTAATAAAGGTAGTAAAAATAGTTTAAGAGAAATAGATGATTTTACTAGTAGTTTTAGTGATGAAAATAGTTTAAAACAATATTTATTAGATAATAATTTTATGAATATTGAAGATGTAAATAAAAAATTACGCATTATATATAAATATAATGGTAATATTAATGAATTACCAGTAATTTATCAAAAAGAAAAAGAATATTTAAATTATGCTTTTATTAGGTATAAATTAAGTGCATTAGTGAATAATAAAGAATTTTTAAATAAATTAATAAATCATTATCAATACAATAATTTACAATTTGATAATGTAGAAAATTTAAAATTATATTTATCTAGTTTAAATAAAAGTGGTAATAATATTAGTTACTACGATAGAACATTAATTGAACATACATTAGATGATTTAGTTAGAATTGCAACTTATAAATATGACTCTAAAAATAATATGACTAAATATAATCATAGAGGTACAAGAGACTTAGGAATGCTTATTTATAAATTTGAAGAAAAGGAAAAATTAAAACAATTTAAACAAGAAATAATCTTAAGTGAAGATGAACTAAAAGAAGAACTTGCAAGAAAAAATAAAAAATGGATATTAAGTAGTGATGGAGATCCAGATTTTCCTCCTAATTCAGAAGAATTAAAACAATATTTAGAAGCAGAAGAAAAATTAATTGCTGAAATTGAAGCAAATCAAAAAACGAAAAGATAACATTTATTTACGTATTTATTGACACAAATAATTAATTATATTATAATTTTATTAGGATAAGGGAGTTGGTAGTATGGCTAAAAGAGGTAGACCTTCTAATAAGACTTTACGAAAAAGGAAAGAAACCAAGCAAAAAAGTGAATTATCACTACTCGTAGCAGTTCTTATTGTAATAATTATTATTGTTGTAGGTTATTTCGCACTTACTAAAAGAGGTTAACTCTTTTTTTTAAAATTTAAAAAAAATACTTTCCCAATTTTTTTATACATGTTATAATAAGTATGTATGTTAAAGGAGGATAATATGACAAAATATGTTTATGCCTTTAAAGAAGGCAACAAAGACATGCGAAATTTATTAGGTGGTAAAGGTGCAAACCTTGCTGAAATGACTGGAATAGGACTTCCTGTACCTAGAGGTTTTACTGTTACTACAGAAGCTTGTATTAAGTATTATGATGATGGAGAAGATATTTCAAAAGAAATAAAAGAAGAAATATTAGAACATTTATCATCACTTGAAAAAGAAACAGGAAAAACATTTGGTGATAAAGATAATCCATTACTTGTATCAGTTAGAAGTGGTGCACGTGCATCAATGCCTGGTATGATGGATACAGTACTTAATTTAGGCCTTAATGACGAGGTTGCAAGAGGATTTGCTAAAGTAACTAACAATCCAAGATTTGTATATGATAGTTATCGTAGATTTATTCAGATGTTTGCTGATGTAGTTATGGGATTCCCTAAAAGCTCATTTGAAAGAAAATTTGATGTAATCAAAGAAGAAAAAGGTGTAAAATATGACACTGAACTTTCTTCAGAAGATTTAATGGAAGTTGTTGAAATATATAAAGAGGAATATAAAAAACATGCTGGAAATGATTTCCCACAAGATCCTAAAGTACAATTAATGGAAGCAGTAAAAGCAGTATTTAGAAGTTGGAATAATGATAGAGCAATTACTTATCGTAGACTTAATGATATTCCATCTAGTTGGGGAACTGCTGTAAATGTACAAGAAATGGTTTATGGAAATCGTGGAGATGATAGTGGTACTGGTGTAGCATTCACAAGAAATCCTGCAACTGGTGAAAAGAAACTTTTTGGTGAATACTTAATGAACGCACAAGGTGAAGATGTTGTAGCTGGTATTCGTACACCAAAGACTATAGACACATTAAAAGAGACTATGCCAGATTGTTATGATCAATTTGTAAAAATATGTGAAACACTTGAAAATCACTATAAAGATATGCAAGATATGGAATTTACTATTGAAAATGGAAAACTTTTCATGTTACAAACACGTAATGGTAAAAGAACTGCGCAAGCTGCTTTAAAAATAGCTGTTGATTTAGTAAATGAAGGTATGATTACAAAAGAAGAAGCTTTACTTAAAGTAGAACCAAAACAATTAGATCAATTATTACATCCAAATTTTGATGCTGAATCATTAAAAAATGGAAAAGTAATCGCAAGAGGTCTTGCTGCATCACCAGGTGCTGCAACAGGAAAAATTTATTTTACTGCTGAAGATGTAATGGAAGCAAGTAAAAAAGGTGAAAAAGATATTTTACTTGTTAGACTTGAAACATCACCAGAAGATATCGAGGGTATGAATATCGCACATGGTATACTTACTATTCGTGGTGGTATGACATCACATGCTGCTGTAGTTGCTCGTGGTATGGGAACTTGCTGTGTATCTGGTTGTGGTGAATTAGTTATAGATGAAGAAGCTAAAACTATTAAAACAGCAGATGGAAAAGTATATCATGAAGGTGACTGGATGAGTTTAGATGGCTCTACTGGTAATGTATATGGAGAACAAATTAAAACTGTTGAACCAGAAATAAGTGGAGATTTTGAAACATTTATGGGTTGGGCTGATAAAGTTAGAAAACTTAAAGTTAGAACTAATGCTGATACTCCAAAAGATGCTATTCAAGCACGTAAATTTGGAGCTGAAGGAATAGGACTTTGTCGTACAGAACACATGTTCTTTGAAGAAGAAAGAATATTCAATTTTAGAAGAATGATTTCAGCTGATACAGTTGAAAAGAGAGAAGAAGCATTAGAAAAAATATTACCATATCAAAGAAAAGACTTTGAAGGATTATTTGAAGCAATGGAAGGAGATCCAGTAGTAATTCGTTATTTGGATCCACCACTACATGAATTTTTACCACATACTGATGAAGAAATTAAACCTTTAGCAGAATCACTTGGTATGAGTTTTGAATCACTTAAAGCACGTATAGAATCACTTAAAGAATTTAACCCAATGATGGGACATCGTGGTTGTAGACTTGCAATTACTTACCCTGAAATAGCTAAGATGCAAACTAGAGCAGTAATTGAAGCAGCAATTAATGTAAATAAAAAAGGAATGAATATAATTCCTCAAATAATGATTCCATTAGTTGGTGATGTTAATGAACTTAAATATGTTAGAAAAATAGTAACAGAAACTGCAGATAAAGTTATAGCAGATGCTAAAGTAGATTTACATTATGAGGTTGGAACTATGATAGAAATTCCACGTGCTGCTGTAACAGCAGATGAAATTGCTGAATATGCTGAATTCTTCTCATTTGGTACAAATGACTTAACTCAAATGACATTTGGTTTCTCAAGAGATGATGCATCTAAATTCTTAAATGAATATTATACAAAAGGAATATTTGAAAATGATCCATTTGCTAAATTAGATCAAAATGGAGTAGGAAAACTTATTCAAATGGCTGCAAAACTTGGCCGTGAGAAACGTCCAAATATTCACATGGGTATTTGTGGAGAACATGGTGGAGAACCATCAAGTGTTGAATTCTGTCATAGAATAGGGCTTGATTATGTATCTTGTAGTCCATTCAGAGTTCCATTGGCTCGTTTAGCTGCTGCGCAAGCCGCAATCAAGTCTGGGATGCAAGAGTAAAGAGTGATATTGATGTCTTTTTAACCCGTATAATCATTACAAAAGATGATTTAGTAAGGTATAGTGATGAAATACCTGAATGTAAATATGTAAGGTTAAAAGAGCCAATATTTGTTGATATTTATATATAAATTTAGACTAAGATGACTTATTAAGTCGCATATCTTAGTCTTTTTTATATGATATGCGACAAAGAATTGGAGGTAATAAAAATGCGACTAATATACACAAAACCAAAATTAAAGGATTTATCACAAGGCTCAAGAATTGCTTTTGCAAGACAATTTAGATTAATGACACAGGATAATGTATCGGACAAATTAGGATTAACAGGTGAATGTAAGAGAAGAACTATGACAAGATATGAGAAGGGAGAAAGAAATCCTAAGGATGATAGAACTTTAGAAATAGCAAATATTTTAAATGTAAATTATAATGCTATTAAAAAATATTAATATAAAGATCCAATAGAAATAATTTATACTCTAATGTGGTTAGAAGAATTAATTCCAAATTATAATATTGATTTATCTTCTATACCTAGTATAAACGATAAAAATATTTTAATAATCAAAAAAAGTTTAGAAGAATGGAATAATATGCGAATTAAAAGAGCAAAAAGAGAAATAAGTTATGAAACTTATGTTGATTGGAAATTAAATTATAGTATTAATGAGGTTTTTATGAAGGAAAAAATAACTAAAATAAAAATTGAAAATATTGATTCTTTTAAGAATCATCCATTTAAAGTTAATAAAGATGATTCATTAAACGAACTAATTACAAGCATTAAAGAAAATGGATTATTAAATCCATTAGTTGTTAGAGAAAAAGAAAATGGAAGATATGAAATGATATCAGGTCATAGAAGAA
>CANQIV010000002.1 GCA_947624135.1 uncultured Bacilli bacterium
CCCCCCCCCTATTCATATTTGTTTGTTTTAATTCTTTCATATTTCCATTCCTTTCACTCTAATAGAAGCTTTTTCTTACTCTTCTATCTATACTAATAATATCACTTAAATCTACTTTTTACAAGATATTTTTATTTATCATCTACTTTTATTGGATTAACATGTATAACTGTTAAATATATTTCTTCTAAATTTTTTGCTATTTCACGTTCTAATTTATCAGCTATTTTATGACTTTTAAATGTACTCATATTTCCATCAACATATATAGTAAATGATATTTGATATCTATAACCTACTGGAGTAGAATTAAAATGATTTACTTTTCTTATTTCACTATGTTTTTTTATTATATCTAAAACTTTTTGTTTAGTTTCACTAGAAATTGATTTATCCATTAAAACATTATAACTTTCAACAAATATTTTTGATGATGTTAATATCATCCATATAGCTATAATAGAACCAACTATTCCATCAAAATAATATATATTAATGAGCGTTAATAAAGCAGATATTAAGTTAAATAATGTTATAACACAATCATTTCTATGGTCATTTGAATTTGATTTTATAAGTAAATTATTATATTTTTTTGATAGTTTATTTGTATATATAAATAGTAAAAATTTAATTATTATAGTGGTTATACATACAACTATTATCCATACTGAAAATTCATATTTATTGTGATTAAATATTGAAAAAATTGAATCTTTAAGAACTATTAAAGATGTAAAAATCATAATTACACTTATTAACATTGAATAAATATATTCAGCTTTACCATGTCCTAAATTATGATCTTCATCTGATGGAATACTTGCTATTTTATTTCCAATAAATGTCATAATTGATGAAAGTATATCACCAGCACTATTAAAAGCATCAGCTATCATTGCTTGACTATTTGTAATAAAACCTATTATTCCTTTAATTATAAGTAAAAATATATTACCTATTATACCTAATATACTAGCAATTTTTACACTCTTAAATCTATTCATAACATCTCCTACAATTTAATAATTTTTATAAAAAATATTAAGAATTTTTGTTTCTTAACATTTCTATTAAATCATTTTCAAGTTTTAATATATCGTTTGGGCTCATAAATGCGAATACTGTATTTTCGTTATTTTTTAATTTATAAGCTTCATCAATATTTATTTTATGTCCATTTTTTAATTTTTTTATTATTATATCTGATGTAATATCAGGATAATCTTCTTGTAATTCTCTTGCTGGATGTATATCCATTACGTATGCCTCATCAGCTATATTTAATTTATCAGCTATAGCATCTGCAAATTCTTTTGTTCTTGTAAATGTATGTGGTTGCATTATTGCAATAATTTTTTTATTTGGATATTTTTGTTTAATTGCATTTAAATTAGCCTCTATCTCATTTGGATGATGTGCATAATCATCTATTACTATATTATTACCTACTATAGTTTGTGAAAATCTTCTTTTCGCACCTTTAAATGTTTTAAATATATTTTGTACATCTTCTGATTTTATATTTTCAAAATAACATACTGTAATAGTAGCAAGTGCATCTAATAACATATGTTTACCATATATTGGAAGATTAAAACTACCATAATTTTTACCATATATTATAACATCAAAACTAATTCCTTTTACATTATATTTAATATTACTAGCTATAACATCATTATTTAAATCTAATCCATAGTATACAATTTTTTTATTTGTTTTTAAGTTATGTGTATATAAATCATCACCACATGCGATTATCATTTTTGTTGCGTTATTTGCATAATCTTGATATGCATCTATTATGTCATTTATATCTTTATAGTAATCTACATGATCTAAATCTATATTTGTTATAACTGCATAATAAGGTGTATAATTCAAAAAATGTCTTTTATATTCACAAGATTCAAGTACAAAAAATTCATTTTTTTTATCAGCATATCCATTACCATCACCTATTAAATAATTAGTTCCTTTTATATTATTTAATACATGTGATGTCATTGCAGTTGTAGTAGTTTTACCATGACATCCAGCTATACATATTGTTTTAAATTTTTTAGTAAGTATTCCTAACATTTCACTATATGAATATATAACTAACTTTAACTCTTTTGCTTTTTTAATTTCAGGATTATCATCTTTTATAGATTCACCTTTTATTATTATCATATCTTTTTTTATATTATCTTCATTGTATAATAAAATGGGTATATTTCTTTTTATTAATCCTTCTTCTGTAAAAAAGTGTTCTGCTACATCACTACCTTGTACTTTATAACCAAGTTCATCCATCATTTGAGCTAAACTGCTCATTCCAGCTCCTTTAATTCCAATAAAATGATACATATAAACACCTCACTACTTTAGATTATCATTTATCATATTATATGTCAAATTAACTAAATTGATTTACTTATCTGTTTCTAAATTTTTATAATATTCATAATTTTGAATAGCATTTTTTTTATTTTCTTCTAATAATTTATTGCTATCTTTATTTACTTTAGATAACATTGAATATCTAGTTTGTAAATTTAAAAATTCATTATATTTATCAAAATCAACATTCTTACTATCTAATGTAAATCCATTTATAGGATGTCTTCTAAATGTTGGAAAATATCCACATTCTACTGCCATTTTCTCCATGCTTACACTATTTTCCATACCTCCTTTTATACCATGTGATATACAAGGAGCATAAGCAATTACTATAGATGGTCCGTTATAATCATTTGCTTCTTTGAGTGCCTTTAATACTTGTAGCATATTTGCCCCTAAAGATATTTGTGCGACATACGCATTTTTATATGTAAGAGCAATTTTTGCTAAATCTTTTTTATTTGTTTTTTTACCTGATGTAGCGAATGAAGCGATTGAACCAATTTCACTTGCCTTACTTGCTTGACCACCTGTATTTGAATATACTTGAGTATCTAGTACTAATATATTTATATTTTCATTGCTAGCAAGGACATGGTCAATACCTCCAAAGCCTATATCATAAGCCCATCCATCTCCACCTATACACCAATAATTTCTAGATGGTATATAATCTTTTAACTCTTTTAATTCATCTGGTATTTCATCTGTTAAGTTATCGTATACTTCTTTAGTAATTTCATAATTATCATAATTATCTATCCATTTTTTAAATAATTCCTTATTTTCATTATCCATATTATTTTCCATAATATTTTTAATTCTATTTCTAATCAGATTATTACTTACAAGCATACCATATCCATATTCAGCATTATCTTCAAATAAAGAACTTGCCCAAGGTAAATTATATGGAGTTGATGGAGCAGAAGCACCATATATTGATGAACATCCTGTAGCGTTTGCTATTACTAAATTATCTTTAAAAAGTTGTGTTAATAATTTTATATATGACGTTTCACCACATCCAGCGCATGCTCCACAATATTCAAATTTAGGTTTAACAAATCCAATTCCTTTTACTGTATTAGTATTAAATTTATTTTTATCTTTTATATTTTTATCTAAATAATCAAATACCTCTTGTTCTTTATTTTTTATTTCATCACTTAAACTATTAAAAGTTAAAGCTTTTATATTTTTAATACCAAGACATGTTTTAATGCATAAGCCACATCCAGTACATTTTTTTATTGCTATACCTATTATAAAATAATAGTCAGATAACATAGATTTTTTGCACCTTGTTTTTATATAATCTGGTGATGCATCATATTCTTCTTTTGAAAGTAAATATGGTCTTATTACTGAATGAGGACAAACAAAAGAACATTGATTACACTCAATACAATTTTCACTTATATAGTGTGGGACTAATTCGCTTATACTTTTATCTTCTAATTTACTTGTACTTGGTTTAAATATTCCACTTGGTATACTTAAAAACGCAGATACAGGTAAATCATTACCTTTTCTTTTAAACATAGCTTCATATAAATCGTCTATAGTCTTTTTATCTTCATTTATACTATTTCCTATTTTAATTTCTTTTATGTTATTTTCTGTCATATTGAGTGCGGATATATTAGAATTTACTATATCATCACCCTTTTTACTAAATTTATTTTTTATATATTTTATAAGTTCTTCTTTAGCAAATTTATAATCAATTATATTAGTAACATAAAAGTAAGCACATTCCATAATCATACTTATTTTATTTTTTAATCCTACTTTTGAAGCTATATCATAAGCATTTAATGTATATATTTTAGTATTATTATCTATTAATAATTTCTTTAAGTTAGATGAAAAACTATTAATTAATTCTGTTTCACTTTTATTTGTATTTACTATAAATATAGAATCTTTACTTATTTTATCTATTATTTCAAATTCATTAAAATAACTATCTTTAGATACTACTACTATATCAGGATTTTCAACATAATAAGTAGATTTTATTTTTTTATCACTTATTCTTAAATGAGAAATAGTTACTCCACCTGATTTTTTAGAATCGTACTGAAAATATCCTTGTACATAATTTTTTGTATTATCTCCTATTAATTTTATTATTGATTTAGATGCACTTACCATTCCATCTGAACCATATCCATATATTAATATTTCTTTACTTGTTTTAATATCAAAGTCTTTAGTTTTTAAACTTAGATTAGTAACATCATCTGTAATACCAATTGTAAAATTATTTTTAGGATTATCTAGCATATCATATACTGCTTTTATACATTTAGGAGGTGTATTTTTACTTGAAAGTCCATATCTACCACCTACTATAGTAATTTGTTTGTTTTTTAAAGCAGATACTACATCTAAATATAATGGTTCTCCATTAGAACCAAATTCTTTTGTTCTATCTAAGACTGCTATTTTTTGAACACTATCTGGTAATACATTTAATAAATATTTTACACTAAATGGTCTATATAAATGAACCTCTATTAATCCTAATTCCTCATCTAAATTATCTATTGTTTCTTTTATTGTTTCACAAACTGATCCCATAGCTATTATTACTTTTTTAGCATTCTTGCTTCCATAGTATTCGAATGGTTTATATGTTGTACCAGCAAGTTTATTTATTTTTTCCATATATTTATTTACTATATCAGGTACTTCATCATAAAATTTGTTTCTAACCTCTGTAGCTTGAAAATATATATCATCGTTATAAGCAGTACCTCTTGTATTTGGATTCATTGGATTTAAAGCTCTATTTCTAAATTTATTTAGTGCGTCTAAATTTATAAGTTTTTTATAATCTTCTAGCTCTAATACCTCTATTTTGTCTATTTCATGACTTGTTCTAAATCCATCAAAAAAGTGCATAAATGGTAAACTTGATTCTATCGCACTTAAATGAGCAATACCACTTAAATATGATGCATCTTGTACTGATGATGAAGCTAACATACAAAATCCAGTAGATCTAGCAGAATATATATCTTGGTGATCGCCAAAAATGCTGAGAGCATGAGTTGAAAGTGAACGAGCTGCAACATGCATAACGCATGGTAACATTTCTCCAGCCATTTTATACATATTTGGTATCATTAAAAGTAAACCTTGACTTGCAGTAAATGTTGTTGCAAGTACACCATTTTGAAGAGCTCCATGTATAAAACCAGCTGCCCCTGCTTCACTTTGCATTTCTACAACTTTAACTTTATCATTAAATATATTTAATGTATCATTGCTCCATTCATCTAAATGTTCTGCCATTGGACTTGAGGGTGTTATCGGATATATACCTGCAATTTCTGTAAACATATAAGAGGTTCTAGCGCACGCTTCATTACCATCCATTGTTTTTATTTGTTTCATATTTAACATCTCATTTCTTTATCAATTCTTTTGATTTTGACTGCTTTTTAATTTAATTAATTCTTCCTTTATTTTTTCTCTATTTGTTTTATATTCATCATACAATTTAAGTCGTTCTTCTCTTGTATGTGACATATATTCATAATGTATTTTAAATAATGCTTGTCTTATTTCTTCTTCTGTCATATATTATCTATTCCTTCTATTTTTTTACCTTTTAAAAATTTATTTACTATTTCAAAAATTTGTTGTTTATTATTAGATTTAAATAAATCATGTGTAGCTTTATCTATGTAAATAAGTGCTTTGGAATTAGATTTTACACTGTTATACACATATTCTGACGATGTAAGAGGTACTAGATTATCATTTTTACCTTGTAATATTAATACTTTACAATTTACATATTTTGGATAATCATAATATTTTTTTACTAATTCCATAAATTCTCTAATTACGATAGGTTTTAATTTTAAAAATCTTGCAACTATTTCATTACTACCATAGGTTTTTATAACTTTTGGTGCGGATTTCAATGATTCCGGTAAATTTAAATTATCTTTTATAACTTGCAAATATTGAAATGCTGGTGCGGCTAGTACTAGTTTTTTTACTTCTTTATATTTGGTAGATAAATATGTAGCTATTACTCCTCCCATACTATGACCTATTAAATATATATTTTTATATCCATTATTTATTAACCATTTTACTTTTTCTTCACTACAATTTATCCAATCAGTGTACTTTACTTTGCTTAAATTTCTTTCATGTCCTGGAAGCGTAAATTGAAAAACATCGAAATCTCTATTTAGTTCTAAAAAATTAGCAAGTTCTTCTTCGTCGTATGTACCTCCAGCAAATCCATGTATAATTAATATTGCTTTTCTAAACATATTAAAACCTCGTATTTCTTTAATAATTATAACATTTAATATACTCTTAAGTAAAGAAAAAAAGTTGTAATTTTACAACTTATTTTATCGACATTATTTTAACATCATACTTACCATTAGGACTATCTACTGATACAATTTCTCCTGCTTTTTTACCTAGTATAGCTTTAGCAATAGGTGACTCATTTGATATTTTATTTTCAAAAGGATCTGCTTCTTTGCTGCCAACTATAGAATATTCTTCGTCCTCATCTTCATCTATATATTTTAAAGTTACTTTACTACCGAGTGTTACTAAATCAGTTTTTGCTTTTTCTATAACTTTAGCGTTTTCAAGCATTACCTCTAATTCTTTTATTCTAGATTCTACTATTGCTTGTTCAGTTCTAGCAGCATCATATTCAGCATTTTCACTTAAATCTCCTTGGGCACGTGCATCTTTTAAAGCAGCAATTACCTCAGGACGTTTAACTAACTTTAATTCATCTAATTCTTTTTTTAATTCATCTAAACCTTCTTGTGTTAAAAATAAATCTTTTTGTTCAGACATAATTTTCACCTCTTTATATAAATTCACTTAAGCAAACAAAATAATACTACTTTATTTTTATTTTGTCAACTCTTTATTCTAATCAAATCATAATTTTCTACAAATTCATCTATTTTTATTTTAACTATTTGTTTAGGATGTCTTACAACGTCTATAATATTTCCATCTTCATCAATTATTTTATTAAATGTATATGTAATTATTTCATGATTTGGTCCAAATATTTCTACAATATCTCCTTTTTTTATATAATTTCTTTCTTCTATAGTTGCTATTTTAGTTTCTTTATTATAGTCAAGTACTATACCTAAAAAATCTTGATTTGATATTTCTTCTCTACCATTATAATAACTACAAGTAGAATCATATATATCATTAAAAAACTGTGGTACTGAATCTCTATTTGCGCATCTTCTAAGTACTTTTTCTTTATTTTCTATATCGGTTATTTTACCAGTTTTATAATATTCATCTATTGCTTTTCTATATATAGAAACAACTGTAGCAATATAGTAAAGTGAACGCATTCTACCTTCTATTTTAAATGATGTTATTCCCATATCTATCATATCACTTAAATATCTTAACATTGATAAATCTTTAGAACAAAATGTAAATGGTTTTTTACCTTTTATTTGTTTCTTATTTTTATCTAATAGATCAAAATCCCATCTACATATTTGACTACATCCACCTCTATTAGCATCTCTATTAGTAAGAAAATTTGACATGACACATCTACCACTATATCCTGCGCACATAGCGCCGTGTATGAAGGTTTCTATTTCTATATCTACATTATCTATTATTTCTTGTATTTCTTTTTTAGTACATTCACGAGCTAAAACTACTCTAGTCGCACCTATTTCTTTAAAGAATTTGACAGTTTCTATATTTGTTGTTGAACTTTGAGTTGACACATGGACGTCTAATTTTGTATTATCGATAACTATCTTTATTACAGCTGGATCACTTACAATAACCGCATCTACACCGCATTTTTCTATTTTTTTTACGTAATCTTTTACTAGAGAAATTTCTTCATTGTGGAGTAATATATTTACAGTTACATACACTTTCTTTTTTAATGAATGCGCGAATTTTACACCTTCTTTTATTTCATCAAATGTAAAATTTATAGCGTTTGCTCTTAAGTTTAACATAGGTCCACCTATATAAACCGCATCCGCACCATACATTAAAGCTACTTTAAGTCTTTCTAAATCTCCTGCTGGAGATAACAATTCTACTTTTTTCATTTTTTCACCTTGTATATAGTTTTTTTATTTAAAAATCCTTCATCAATATTAGTAAACTTTTTATTTATATTTTCATTATATTCTTTTACATTTTCTTTTGTTACGTTTTTAAAATATTTAATAATAGTTATAAATTTATCTAAATTTATATCAAAACTATTTAATACTATATAATCTACATTTAAGTTTACTACCTCTTTTATACCATTTAATATATTTGATGAATATACTATAGTTCCTTCTTTTTTATCTATTATTGGATATATATTATTTTCTTTTTCAATGTAATTTAATTTAGAATTATCTTTTAAATTAAAATAATCTAAATAATTTTTTACTATATGTCTTTTTGATACAAACATAGGTAAATATCCAAACATTGTAATCATTAATTTTGATTTAGATTTTTTTGTTATTAAGTTTATTTCTTCCATTGATATATCACTTGATATATATGCATAATTCACACCGAATGAATTCCAATAATTTATCGTATCATAATTCGTAGTAGCATGTTCTTGGTACCATACTAATTCATATTTATGTTTCTTTTTTTTATATAATGAAAGAACAGCTATATCATAGTATAATACCCCTTTTATATTTAAATTATCTAATTCATCTAATATTTCTTCTATCTTTTTTAAATCACTATTATGCATATTTTTATTTATACTTATAAATATATCTTTATTTATTTTTTTTAAGTCATTTAAATCACTTATACACATATTTGTATTTACAGATAAATTTTCTATTCCAATTATAAAGCCATCTACTATATTTTTAGTTTTTTCTATTTCTTCCATACTAGATGGGATTGTTAATAATTTAGACATATTACACCTCAAAAAAAACGTTTATTTAAAACGTTTTAATTTTAGCACATTGTCTTATTTATGTCAATTTTTATATTGCATTTCGTTTCCACTATAAAAGCCTTCGCAAAGAGTTGGACTATTAGGTTGATATATACTTGCACAATAATATTTACCACCTACATTTGTTTTAAAGTATGGTTTACTACACTTATTATCTATGAAACATGCCATACATGATGTAATACTCTTTTGATCATCTTTATCAGCTACTTTAGTAACTACAAATTGTACTATTGATATAATCATAAATATCATTACTGCAGCAATCACTTTTTTAACAAGTGATTGTTGTGCTTTTTTTATTTCATCTTCTTTTGATGCCATTGTTGCTTTAACTAAAGTTATTATACCTACTACTATAAGGATTATTGGTGTCGCAATTTTAAGTAAATTAATAGCCATACTTATAAGTTCTGGTACTTGTATTGGAATATCATGAGCATCGCCACACATTATAAACCTTAAATTATCTACATTACAATATGAATATTTGTCATAAAGTCCTCCACCTTCATTCCAAACAAATCTATGATTTATACACTCTTCTTTTCCTAAGTTAAGTTCATTTATGGATTTTGGGTTAAGAGTTATAGCTAAATCCCATCGAGCAAGTAAATGAGTTTCACTGCCATCAATAGGAAAATCTACAATATCACCAAATGTTATAGTGACACGATCACTTTTTAAACATTCACCATAAAATTTGTCATTAATGTTATTTCCCCCACAAAGCCATTGTCCGTTAGCATTTTGTACATACCAACCACTTTGAATATAACCAGTAGTTTCAAACATCCTATTTGGTATTTTATAGCCAGCTAATTTAATTATATCCATTTCGTCTGTATTAGCAATATAATCAGAAGTTGTTGTTATTTTTAAATTGTTGATGTCTTCTTTATTATCCTTAAAATAAAATTTAGTAGTTTGTATATTTCTTAATTCAAATCTTATATCAGTTAATAATGTACTATTATTATTTAAATTATAAATATCATCATATAAAACCAAGTACTTGTTATTATCGGTCGTGTTAATTTGAGCAAAAGCTGGACATTTACCACTTGCTATTATTGATGAAATATCATCCTCATTTCCTTCTCTATTTGCGTCAATTAAATGATATTTTTTACCATTTTCATCATTATAATTAGTAAAATCAGGGTTAGTACTCCAAACATTTAGTGTTGTATCAAGTTCAATATCAAATTTTATCCATATAACATCATCATCAACGCCTTGATAAGTACATGTTAATGCTGCAGCATGTATCCCAAAACAAAGAAATGTTATTAAAAATATTACTAAATAATTAATTTTTCTTTTCATAAAATCTCTCCTATATCTCCATTTTTTACAAGGTGAGCATTAGCGTCATCTGTATCTAAATGCATTTCAAAATAAGATTCATCACTTACTTTTAAATATACATTAGTTATAATTCCACCTTTTTCACCATTTATTTTTACATTTACTTTTTCTATACCTTCTAAGTTATAAGCTTTAACCTGACTAGGTAATATATGTATATGTCTCGTTGCAATTATACACCCTTCTTTTAATTTTACACAACCTTTAGGTCCAATTATAGTTATTGGACTACTATCCTTTAAATCTCCCGAATTTCTAATTGGAGGATTAAGTCCTAATTTATAAGCATCTGTTTTACTTATTTCAACTTGAGTATATTCTCTTAATGGTCCAAGTACTCTTACATTATTAATTTCATCTTTATCTGTTTTAAGTGTTACTAAAGAATTTGTTGCAAACTGTCCTGGCTGATTTAAATCATTCCTTTTTTCTAACTTGTAATCTTCACCAAATAATATTTGTAAGTGCTTCAAAGTTAAATGAACATGCCTATTTGATACTCCAATACTTACTTTCAATCTTATCACCTATTAAAATTATAGCATATTTTCATAATTTTTTAAATATATTTTAAAGAAAGGAATGATTTTGTGAATAATAGCTATTTAAATAACACTGTTTTTCCAGGAAAACCAATTTATTCTGGTAATATACCTACTCCAAATCAAACTACCGCACCTACTAATATGCAGGAATATATACCAAATGAACAATCATATATTGAAAATATTTTAAGAGTTAATAAAGGAAAAAGAGTATCTGTTTATCAATCTTTTGCAGATTCTGGAGAATGGAAAGATAGAATATTTACTGGAATTATAGAGCAATCAGGAAGAGATCATATTATTTTAAGTGATCCAACTACTGGTAATTGGTATTTGCTTCTCATGATATATGTAAACTTTATAAAATTTGATGAAGAAATAAATACTGTTGAGCAGTTTTATCCATCAAATCCGTCTAACAGTTGATAATTTTATAAAATTTTGATATAATTAATCTAGGTTAGGTGGTACGATGAATACATTTATAATAACGATTGCAATAGTTATTGTTGTGGATTTAATTTTAATATTACTAGTATCTAGTTATAATCATTTTCAAGATTATATTATTAGAATTAACGAAGCAGAGGTAAATATAGATGCAACACTTAGAAAAAGATTTGATTTACTTAATAAATCTATTGGTATTATTAAAGAAACCACAAAAACAGAAGATGATGTCTTAGATATAATACCTAAAATAAGATCAAAAAAGTTAACTAACTTTGAATTAGATAGAGAATTATATGACGCAATTAATGAATTTCATGTTATAAAAGATAAATACTTAGAGTTACAATCTTGCAAAGAATTTTTAAAGATTGAAATTAATTTAATTGAATCTGAATCTGAAATAGTTGGTCTTAGAAAATATTATAATGATATTATCACTGATTATAATAAATTAGTTAAATCATTTCCATCTAATTTAATAGCAACCTTAAAAAATTATAAAACAAAAGAATACTTTGATGGTAATAATATAGATAATGAAAAAGAAACTGTTAAACTTTAGTTTCTTTTATTTTTTCTTCTAATAAATATAAACATAAATAATAATATAAAGAATATACTTAAAGCAATTATTACATAGTTTCTATTAAGTTCAATTGAAATTTTATCTATTGTTTCATTTGTATCGTTAACATCATCAACTATTTTTAATATATATTCTCCTTCTTTAGAATAAGAATAATGTTCTCTTACATAGTTTGCTAAATACTTTTCATCATTAAATTTCTCTATATCTATTTTAAGTTGATCTGCTTCTTGTTGGAGTTCTAAATATTTTTCTTCTAAATGTTTTTTTTCTATAGTTAAATTATAAATAGTAACTAAATTATATAATAAACTAACTATAAAAACGATTATACATACTAAACTAAGTGGTCCAAGTATTATCAGTCTTGATTTTGTTTGTTTTGAAATTTTACCCTTAGTCATACTATCACCATATAATATTCTATCATTTTTTAGAATGTTTTGCAATTAACTTTATTATTAAATCATATAGTATAAATCCAATTATAATACTTATTATTGAATATATATGAAATATAGCATACCCTATTTTTTGTATACCAATAAAATATAAAATAGTAATGAGTGTTACTAAAAGGATAGATAATATAATTTTTATATATTTTTTATATTGTTTTACTTTTTCATTAAACCATTCTAGTAAAAAAGAAAAAAAGAAACCAAAAAAAAGTGAAAAAATAATTAATTTAATTTGAATATTTAAATCAATCATTTAAATAATTTAGCAAGTATGCTTTCTTTATTTTCTTGTTTCTTTTCTTTTTCTAAATAACTTAAACTATCTATTTTCCCTTTAATAACTACATCTCCTTGATATGTATCTAACTTAATAATTTCTAAATTAGCTCCTTTTATTTGCATATATCCCATATTTGTTTCAAGTAAAAATTCTGATTCATCAAAATTATCTATTTTCTTTACTCCACTAATATTTATATTTTTTCTTTGAGTAATACTTATATTATGAGTACCAGTTACTATATCCTTGTCCATATAATCACCTACTTAAAGTTATTCAATAAAAATTATTTTATGAATATTTTAGTCAAAAAAAGAAAACTCTATAAGAGTTTATTCTTCAGCTTTATTATATTCTTCAAATATAGCATCTTCAAAAATTTTTCTTGTTTCTGCATTAATTGGGTGTGCGATATCATGATATTCACCCTCTGCATTCTTTCTACTTGGCATTGCAATAAACAATCCATCTTTACCTTCGATTATTCTAATATCACGAACTACGAAGCAATCATCTAATACTACAGAAGCTATTCCTTTCATTCTAGTATCATCATTTTTTTTGTGAACATTGACTGACGTTATTTTCATAATTAAGCATCTCCTTCCGTTATCATTTCACATCTTAAGTATATAATAATTTATTTAAAATTGCAAGTATTTTATTATATTTTTTTATAGCTTAATTAAATTTATTTTTTAATGTTTTATCTAATTCTCTTTTTATGTCGTTTTTCTTTATAGATTCTCTTTTATCGTAATTCTTTTTACCTTTTCCTAAACCTAATAATATTTTTGCTTTATTATTTTTAAAATAAAGTTTTAAAGGTACTAATGTATATCCTGTTATTTCTATTTTATCTCTTAATTTTAGTATTTCAGATTTATTTAGTAAAAGTTTTCTAGTTCTTCTTTCTTCATGATTAAATACACCTGCATCACTATACTTACCTATGTACATATTAAGTAAAAATATCTCATTATTTCTTATTATTGCGTATGAATCTTTTAAATGCGCAAGTCCATCTCTTATCGATTTGATTTCTGTACCCTTAAGCACTATTCCAGCTTCTATTTCTTCTTCTATAAAATAATCAAAATAAGCTTTTTTATTCTTTATTTCTATCATATTTAGGCTCCTTTAATGATTACTATATGTTATTTTTTTATTATAAAATCAACTGTATGATTAATTTTACTTGCTGATTTTACCTCTACTTTAACCTCATCACCTAATCTATAACCTCTTTTATTTTTGTTACCAACAAGTGAAAAAGTTCTTTCATCATATCTATAATAATCGTCTTTTAAATCTTCTATTCTTACTAACCCTTCTATTTTATTTGAAAGTTCTATAAATATACCAAAACTCATAACTCCAGATATTATTCCAGTATATTCTTCTCCAATGTGTTTTTCCATATATTCAGCCATTTTCATATCGTCAACTTCACGTTCACAATCTATTGCAGCTCTTTCTCTTTCTGATGTATGTTCTGATATTTGTACTAGTTTTTGTTCCCAATATTTAAGTGTTTCATTACTTATATTTTTATTAAATAGATATGTTCTAAGTAATCTATGAACTGTTGTATCGGGATATCTTCTAATAGGAGATGTAAAATGTGTGTAGCACTTACTTGCAAGTCCAAAGTGTCCTATATTATTTGAATCATATACTGCCTTTTGCATGCTTCTTAAAAGTAATGTAGATAGTATTGAATACTCTTTTACATCTTTTAAACTATCAAGTAATTCTTGCATACTTTTTGGAGTTATTTTTTTCATTTTCTTTACACTATATCCTAGTATACTTATAAAATTTAGGAAATTATTTATTTTTTCTTCATTAGGTTCTCCATGAACACGATATATAAATGGATAATCTAAATATGTTACATGTTTAGCTACTGTTTCATTAGCCGCAATCATAAAGTCTTCAATTAGTTTTTCACCAATCCCACGTTCTCTTAATTTTACATCTATTGCTTCTCCATCTTGATTTGTTATTATTTTAGCTTCATCTATTTCAAAATCTATATATCCTTTTCTTATTTTATTTTGTCTTAATATATTAGCAAGTTCTGACATTTGTTTTAATGTATCTGCATAAGGTTCATATCCTTCTGGTATTATATTATTTTCTAGTATACTATTAACTTTTTTATATGTCATTTGTATTCTTGATTTTATGACACTCTCAAATATATCATAATCTACTATTTCACCATTTTTATCTATTTCCATGACACAGCTAATAGCAAGCCTATCTACATTTGGATTAAGTGAACATATGCCATTTGAAAGTTCATGAGGTAACATTGGTATTACAGTGTTTGCTAAATAAGAACTAGTACCTCTTTTATATGCTTCTTCATCTAAAGGAGTGTTTTCTTTAACATAATAAGAAACATCGGCTATATGAACTCCCAATTTATAATTTCCATTTTCTAGTTTTTCTAAAGATATCGCATCATCTATATCTTTAGTATCATCGCCATCTATAGTAAATATTGTTTTATCTCTTAAATCTACTCTATCTTTATATTCATCTTCTAATACATGATCTGGAATTGTTTTAAGTTGTTCCTTTACTGATTCAGGAAATTCATCTTCTATTTCATATTTGGCTGCTATACTCAATATATCTACACCCGGATCATCTACATGACCAAGTATTTTTATAATCGCACCTTTATATGTTTGATTGTCTATTCTATTAAGTAATCTAACAAGTACTTTATGTCCACTTACCGCACCAAGTGTTTTATCACTATCTACTATTATAGTTAAATTTACTTTTTTATCATCTATATCTATTAAACATTTATTGTTTTTATAATAAACTTTACCTACAAACTGTTTTAATTTACGTTCTACTACTCTAAGTATTCTACCTTCAAGTTTCAACCCTTTTTTAGATGTTATTTCTACAACAACTTGATCGCTATTTATCGCACCATTAATATTTTGTTGATCGACAAATACATCTTCATCACCTTCTATGTCTACAAATCCATATCCTTTTTTAGTAGACATAAATCTACCTACTTTAAGATTACTGTTATCAAATAACATGTATTTGTCTTTTTTTGTTCTATAAATTTTTAAATCTTGTTCTAAAGAATTTAATACTTTTAAAAGTTCTTTTAATTCATCTGCAGTATCAATTCCAAGTTCATCTTCAAGTTCATATATAGATAATGCGTTATTATCTTTACTTAATATTTGTAAAATCTTTTCTTCCATTGTTATCCATCCTTTTATCAATTATATTATAGAATATTTATCTATTTTATTATAGTATTTTAAGTGAAAAATTATATATTTTTGTAAATATGTGTAAAGAAAAAGGAATTAGAAAATTCCACATGAATTATAGTTAAATCCCATTTTAGTAATTACAAATTCAAGTATAAATGGTACTATAAATATTAAAGCTGCAATTATTAAACGTTTCATAAATTTTTGTTGAGCTTTTTTCATTTCATCGTCTTTATCCGCACCTATGGCTTTCATAAAATCAATTATACTAAGTATTATTATTAAAGCTGGTACAAGATATTTTATCCATTTTAGTATATTTACTATGAAAGCTATTAACCTATCTGAAAAACCACAGTTTCCTGATGCTCCACCCTTACCTTCTAAAGCATATATCTCACTTTCTAAATTCATACATTGAACAACACAGGGATCATAATAATTTCCACTACCAAGCTTTTGCTTACAATATTCTTTTAAATTTTCTTTTAAGACATTATAATTATTAACTCTATCTTCTTCACAAGACGAACTATTTTTACAATCATCTGAATTATATTTTTTTAGTTGACTAAAATAATTATTATATGTAACGCAATATGAAAGACCATTGTCATCTACATTTGGTTTAGTTACAGTATTTGCACGATACCATTCATAATCTATTTCAGCTTCATAACACTTTTCTGTTTTTAATTCTTTACCATCTGATAAAGTATATTTTTTTTGTCCTTTTGATTTTGCTACTTCGTCTGCATATTCCCATAAACCTTTATTAATGATGATACCTCGATCTATTTCTGTTATATTTGTGCAAACTTTAACACTTTTCGGACATAAATCTGTACCATTTGATGTAAGCACTTGTACTATAGATTCTTCATTATAACTACTATCCTTTATTAATGGATCTAATATTTCAATAGTTTGACTAACGTTATTATAGGACTCTGAATATAATGCAGTTATTGTTAAATTAGTTTTATCAATTTCTAAACTACCTGTATATGTTTTGTCACCACCCGAAGTTCCTTTTGCATCCACTGTTGTATAAGCACAATAATATGTGTCTGCTTTTACACTTAAATTAAATGTCATAAATAAAGCAATTACAAATAGTATATTATATATTTTTTTCATATTCCACATCCTTTTTTACATATATTTTATTAATTATTAAACCAACTAGTCCACCTATAAAACCTGCTATAACTAATATTAAAAATCCTATATATTCATTATAAATGTCAAAATTAATTAATACCTGACTAGGTCTATTATAATTTGTTCCAAAATCATAATTTATACAATAAGTAATAAGTAATATTCCAATCGAACTTATTGAAGATTTTAATAAATCTTTAAATTTAAAATGGAGTTTATTAATTCCCATAATTAAAGTAACAAAAACAAGAATTAAATGGTGGCTTATAAACAATGAATAAAATAGAAATGTATCTATACCACCTAAAACATCTGGAAAAATTATCGCCCAAAATGAACCAATCCATGTAAGGCCATATATTATTTTATAAAATGGTTTATAATTCATTATTAAACTAAGTACAAATAAATAATTTACAATATGACAATAATAGAGTGATAAATGTATTTTTACATTATATATTCCATAATACATATATGATCCTCTATATATAAACATATTAAGTAATATTATTATTGAAATAATTATTCTAATTTTTTTGAAATTTTTTTTAGTCTTTAATTTATCATTATCTTTTAATTTATATACGATTATAAATAAAATAATTGTTACTATAGTCATAAATAGATGTTGGATTCCAAACATTTTAAATGGAAATCTATTATTTCTTGATAACAAAAAATTTTTCATACGATGATACCTCACAAATATTTATATCTACAATCTAATTATATCAAAAAAGATAAACAATGTAAATTAATTTAAAATACTTATAAATTTTTTTATTAATAAGTTGTTGTTCCATTTATCTTCAAAATAGTACATCATGGATATTATTATAGAGCCTAAAAAAGCTACTATAATATCTTCCATTGTATCATGAACTCCTGTTAATTTTACTCTTTGTGGATCAACGTTAAATAAACAACTTGATGTAAATTCAAACATTTCCCAAATCGCTGCAACCATAAGGGTAACAGATATTATAAAGAATATATTAAATTTTCTATTACTATTTACTTTTGATTTTACTAGAATAAATATCGCACCAAGTGAACTTATTATACCTGATATAAAATGTGTATATTTATCAAACCAATATATTTTAGTATAAAAATTCATTATAACTCCTAAGAAATGTGCGTTAAATATAAATAATATATAAATAAAATTTATTCCATCATTTATATCTATTTTAAATATTTTTTTAACTATATATAAAGCATTTATTGTAAATATTATTGATATATCTTTTAGTATATAAACTAAACTTCTATCTTTAGTAATTGTTATATAAATACTTCCAACTACAGCTATTAAAACAAGAATTATATTAATTTTCTTTATCATCTATTTCTCCTATCTCTACTTGGTTTATACTGTTAAATCTTTTTGTTATTTTATCTGTTGTAGTATATATATCTTTAACATCACGACTTACTGTTTCTATGCTTCTATATAATTTATCCCATCTATCTTTATAACGTTTAAATTCTTCATCTAAAAGTCTAAGTTCATTATGAATAACTTTAGTATATTTGTCTCTTTCTATATTTTTAAGTATTATTTGTATTGTTGTAAGTGTACTTATTAAAGTAGTTGGGCTTGTTATCCATACTCTATTTTTATATGCATAATCTAATATATCTGTGTGATATGCATTAACCTCTGCAAATATAGCTTCTGCTGGTAAAAAAAGAATTGCTTGATCACTAGTTTCACCAGGTATTATATATTTAGTGCTTATTGCATCGATATGTTTTTTCATATCACTCTTAAACATTTTTTCTGCATGTTCTCTTATAGAAGCACTGTTGTTTTTATCAACCATTATTTGATAGTGCTCCAAAGGGAATTTAGAATCGATTGCTATTGTTCCAAGTGGTTCTGGTGTAAAAAGTACACAATCTGCTATTGTACCATTTGAAAGTGTGTATTGTGTTTTATATATTTTATCATTATTTAAACCAAATACATTAGATAGAATGTGTTCTAAATTTACCTCACCAAATATTCCTCTTGTTTTTTTATCTGTTAAAACTCCTTGTAGTGATACTATATCACCAGATAAGGTATCTATCTTTTTTTGTGCTTCATCTATTTTTGATAATCTTTCAAGTACATTTGTAAATGTCTTATTTGTTTTTTCAAAGTTTTCATCTAATCTTTCGTTTACTTTATCATTTATTAATCTAAGTCTATTATCTAATTTTTCTGTTTGATTATTGAAATCAGTAGTTAAACTATGTGAAAAATCATTTTTAAAGTCTCCTATTTCTTTTATTAAACTTATTTCTAATTTATTTATTTTATCATCTGAATTATTATTCTTTTTTAGTAGTAATATAACTATTAAAACTAATATTATTATTAACAGAGCTAAAACTATATATTCCATATTAACTACCTTCTTTCTATATTAAAACTATATACATTATATTATAACATTAATTGTTTGTAAAGTTTTTGATTTAAAAAAAATAAGCAGAAACTGCTTATTCACTTAAAATCCATGCCTCATACCCACCTTGAATATTTACTACACTAAATCCTTTATTTGTAAGTATTTGACATAATTTTCTACTTTGTATTCCTTTTTGACAATATATATAATATCTATTACTTTTATTTAAATATTTATCTGGATTTATTAATAATTGATTTAATTCTATATTTACTGCATTTTTTATATGATTATTATTGTATTGTTCCATGTTCCTTATATCTATTAAGTTTATATTATCAAGTTTTTTGAGTTCAGATACAGAAATACTATTAATCATATAACCACCCTAATACATTATATGAGGTGATTTATATTTTATAAAGTTAAAAAGTTTATAAACCTTATTCATCTGCAAAGAAATCATCAAAAAATTCATCATCTGTAATACCATTTTTAGTATTATTTTGACTTTCCTGATTATTTGGTTCAGGATTAATTATGTCTTTATTATCAATTTCTTCAATAGTTGTATGATTTTCTAATTTTTTATTAGCCTGTGCTTTAGCAGTTTCTTGTTTTTCTTCTTCTTCAATTTCTGCTATTTTTGCATCAATTCTTTTTATAATATCATCTACATTTAATCCCATACCAGGATTCATTTGTGGTTTACTCATAAATGGATTAAATGGCATATCAGGCATTTTAGGTGGTATATCCCCATTTAACATTCCATTTATTTTTTCTTCTCTTTTTTTATTTACAAAACCTTTTATATCAAATGTTTTTACCTCTGTTTTATCTCTATGTGGATATTCAGCTTTAGGAAATTGATGTCCCCAATTCATTTCAAAATTAGGAGTTAATTTTGTTTTAAAAGGCATTGTTCTAAGTCTTAATATTATTGTTTCCCATTGTTTTAATCTTTGTAAATCACTTACTGTAACAAGAGGTGTTGAAGAGGTTTTTTCTTTTTCTTTGGATTTAACCTCTCCACACATTTTACTTATTTCTTCAAGTGCGGAAAGTTCTGTACTTATTAAATAAATAATATTACCACAGTTACCTTTTATTGTCTCTCCATTTTCTTTTCCATAAACTTCATATAATTGTGCGAAGTTTTGGATAATGAATGTAAATCTTATATTTCTTGAACGGGCTGCTGTTACCATTGTTGTTACGTCTTTTAAAGGAGGCATATTAGCAAATTCATCTAGTATAAAATTTGTTCTGTGTAAAAGTTTACCATTTGATTCTTGCGCTACTGATATTAATGTTTCGTAACACTGCTTTAAAAAGATAGTAACAAGTGAGTGATATGTTCTTTTTTCATCTTGTATTACTATAAATACTGCTGTCTTTTTTCTTCCTATATCACGCATATCAAAATCATTATTTGAAAGCATTTCTGATAAATTAGCTCTTGATGCGAATAACTGTATTTTTTGTTTAAATACTGATAAGATACTTCCTTTAGTTTCTGAAGGAGCCATCAAAGTAGAAGATGCTTTAGTGTATGCTGTACTTGCTGGATTTTTATAACTAAAATAATCTTTTATATAAGTAGTATTGGCAAGTTTTTCTTCACCTACTGTTGTCATTAAACTGATACTATTTAAATTAATTTCATCTGGTGCGGCATCTTCAAAAAGAGCACATGCAAGTCCTGCAAAATAATCTGCTGATGTATTTTCCCAGAATGGATCTTGACCTTTTGCTGTTGGATCATGCAATATATTAGCGGCTAAATCTTCAAGTAATTCTATAGATTTATCTATATTTCCAGCTTTATAAAGTGAATATGGTAAATACATAGGATTCCATGCATTACCTTGCTGTGGATCACGGAAATTAAGTAATACAATATTGTATCCTAAGCTTCTTAAATAATTAGATGTGTTTTCGTATATTTCACCTTTTGGGTCTGTAATTATCATTGATTCATCATGTTTTGCAAGTAAATTAACCATAGGCAAAACTGTAGTTTGAGTTTTACCTGCACCAGTAGAACCTATTACAAGGTTATGATATCCACCATTATCTACCCAAACTTTTTTTGGAGTCATCATAAGTGGTATACCTGCTGCATCAGCTTTTGGAGAAAGAGGATCTACTGCTTTAACATCTAATCCATTTTGTATCTCACTTTCTTTAGCCCATCTTGAATAATTATTTTCTTTCTTTTCACCTATTATTAAACCTATACCTTTTTCATCTTTTTCTCTTTCAAATATTTTTGATTTAACTCCTAAAAACATAGCTATTAATCCTGCAAAAAACAAGACAAGAGTGGTTGCTAAATTCTTAGGCATAAAGGCTAAGAAAAAATTAATTGTAAATGGTTCATTATTTATAAATGCAGAAACATTTACAACTGCTAAAGCTATAATTATTAGCCATGCAACTGAAAAAGCACAAAAAACTGACATATCTCTAGCATTTGCTCTAAATCTTAATTTCATTATATCACCTAAATTTCTATTGTAGTATCGTCTAAATAAACCTCATATTCCATAACACTAAATACTCTAAATATATAAAGATTATCTAGTTTATCATATACGTAATAACAAACCTCGTCTCCACAACTTTTCTTACCATATTTTGAAACAGTCATGTTTAATAAATTTATAGAATTTACATAATTTTTAAACGTTTCTATATTTGGATATTTAATATTTCTATATTCTTCATTGAGTAAATTATAAGCTTCATTTATATCATTCATAAGAAAATTTTTATAATCTGTTAAATATGCATTTGACATTTGTTCTTCGCTAGTACTAACTAAAGAATATTCATTAATGCCATATTTTTTTGGTGTTAAAACAAAATTTTCATCGGGTGTTAATATTTGTTGACGACCTTTATAGTATCTAACAAGTACTATAGCAAGTATTATAACAAATATTCCAATTGGTATTATAAGTAATTTATTTTCTTTTATTTCTTTCATTTTTTATCACCAAACATTTCACCATCATAAGGCATTATTGAAAATGTTAAATTTGATTGATCCATAATGACTATAACATAATAAATTTGTTTTTCACTAGTTTGAAAAATTGTATTTGTCTGAATATATCCTTTTACATAATATTTATATACATTTTTTGATAATCTTTGCTCAAAAATTTTACGTGCATTAAAAGATATATCACCTTCAACATTACCAATATAATTATATATATTATCTTTTGTTATATTATTTTCTTTTTTATATGTTTCATCTAATAATAAATATAAATTGTCATTATCTTTAGCTGATAAATATGTTAGATATTTATATACACAAGATGAAACTGTATAAAATCTATTATTATCTTTAACAACTGAAATAGTCTTTGTATCTATTTTTTCTTCTTTAGGCTTACTAAAAAAGATTTTATATATACCAAGTATTAATAATATTATGACTAAAACAATAGCTAATATTTTTTTGTTTCTTTCTTCGTTATCCATATTATCTCCTATAATCCAAACATATCATATCTAAATTCTATTTTTTGATTTAATTGATAAACTGTATAATCATTTTGTTCACAAACTGTAGTTCTAGATTCTTCACTACAATTGTCATAATCAGTACATGATGGATTTGTAACGCAATAATTATCATCATTATATATATATTTTAATACACCACATCCACCAAGTCCAGAACTACCTGGATTATATCTATAATCTCCTACCCAAGAATATACTGATTGCATACCTGCTAGTGTTCCAGGTAATCCATGCCCTGCATCATCACAACCTGCATTATGTCTATCGTTATATCTTTGTGTAATCATAGAAGCAAGGCTTCCACCTTCATTATATTTTGAGAGTACCTCAGCATAAGCTGCTACTCCTTCTGACATACTTGAAAATGTTGGCCCATCACTACAAGTTTTTCCATTTGGTATATTTATTCCCCAATAATTTCCTGTATATGCACAAGGTATAAAACTTGATTCTGCCCTTGCAGTTACAACTACAAGTTCTGGATTTACATTATTTTCTACCGAAGCATCATATATTTCTTCTGCTTTTGATAAAAAATTATTTTTAAAATTTTCATCATGTTTTCTATCATAATAATCTTGCATTTTTGCTACAAACTCTGCTTTTGATAAAGATGTTGTAGTTAGTGAAAATGAATCTGAAGATGCAGATGATGATGATAATGGTCTTGGATCATTAAAATCAATAAATGGTTCTGGATCTATTCTATCATCATTGACATTATATATTTCAAAATGTAGATGGATTCCAAGTGAAAATCCACTATTTCCCATTTTACCTATAACTTGTCCTTGTTCAACAACATCGCCAGCCATTACTGTTATACTACCTTTAGCTAAATGTGCATAATTTGTATAAGTACCATCAGCATGTTTAATTTTTACATGGTTTCCCCATCCACCAGCATCATTGGGATTTCCATTATCTTCAAAATTAATTTGAGAACTATCTGTTGGATAAACTACTACTCCGCTTTTAGAAGCTATTATATTTATCTCACCTACTACAGTTCCACCATCAATAGCAAAATCTATTCCTTTATGTGGACTATCTCCTCTAAAGGCTTCTTGACTTTCAAAATGTGAAGATATAGATGACGCAGGTGGCATACCATCAGCATACAATTTTCCATTAACCTCTCTTGTTTCATTACTACCTATTGGTAACCAATATTTATTAGAATTAGTAGCAGGTTTTATTTTTACCTCTTCTACTTTTTCACCAGCTAAATCTTCATACTGTTCTTTCGCATCATATATTTCATTAATCAAATTTTCTATAGTTGACTCATTTTCTGAATTAATATATTCGTATGCATATATAATATTTTGATTAAAGTAAAATAATGTTAATAACACTATAACTAACTTACTTATTTTTTTTAACATTATTTCACCTCCAAAATCATATTTTATTATTTGCCTTATTTCTTTTATTTATAACATACAATACTGATACAATAATAACTATTACTATTAAAACTAAAACAATTGTCATTTTACCATCAGTATTTATTTTTTCTTTATAAGAAAATTTAATATTTTTATTACCATCTTTAGTTATATTCCATATATATGAATTACCTTTTTTTTCATCAGCATTGCTATCGATTACTTTATGATTAGTATTAATAACAACTCTAACATTATCTAAAAGTTCATAATATTCGTAACACTTAAAATCTTTTCCTGTTTCAACTGTTACTATTCCATTTTCTATTTCAATTTTAGGATTACTGTAACATGTATTTAATCCACCTAAAACCTCTATTTCATCATTTTTTTTTGCAGAATTATACTCAATACCTAATGTATCACTCGTATTTATTTCTTTAATATTGTATTTTGGTTCAGCAAATGGATCTTTATAATTAACTATGCTTTCAAATAATTCTCTTATTGTAGAACCACTTTCTAATTTTTTATCAAAAAGTGTAGGATTATTTTCAACTAATTTTAAATTTTCTGTTATTTTATTATTTTTTATAGTAATTTCATAGTTAGCAGAACAGCCAGTTAAAAGAAATATACATATTATTATCAAAATTTTTTTAAATTTCATATTAATCCTTCTTTTCATATACAATTACATATTGAATGATATCATTCGCATAAGCTTCAAATAATTTTGGATTATCATTTTTCGCTGGATCAATTATGTATACCTCATTATTTTCTATATCAACATAATCAATAGCTACATAATGTGATGTGGCTAAGCTTGGTAAATACATTTGTAAAACCATATAATAATTTTCTTTATTAAATTCGTTTAATTTTTCTACTATGCTTTTTCTTCCCAAAACTCTAAGGTTTGCTTCATCAACCTCTACAAAGTTTGGCGCAAGTTTTTGTTGGCTTCCCCAAATATAAATACCATCACTAAATGTAAATGTTTTAGCTGCAACACTAGGATCTATTGGAGTTATAGTTGTTTTTGTTCCACTACGTGCGATTTGCATCGCAATTGATGTAATTAAGCAACCCCACTTGCATATTGTATGAGCACTGTTTTGTAGTGTAACACTACCCCATTTTGAATCACATTGTTTCCATGTTCTCCAATTTCCAGGATTTTGATTTGGTTTTATCGTTGTTCCACCAGTTGATGGAGTTTGTGGATTTTGCGATGAACCAGTTGATGAGCCAGGTGTTGGTTTTGCATTTAAAGGAACCTCTTCTTCTAAAAAATATTTCTTCTCTAAAAATTGTTTTAAAAAATCTCTATATTTTTCATCATCATCTCGCCATTTTGGTTCGGATACATTATAAGTTTCACCTTCGTCACATTCTAATACTTGTGTACCTATTTGGTCATCTACTATTTCATTTTGTTTAGTTACTTTACCATCTTCATCTGTACATGTTTCAGTGGCATATTTAGTAAACATGTGTTGAACTAATATCTCTATATCATGTTCACTTGTACTAAGCGTTGTTACATAACTTGACCAATCTTTATCATAATCAAAATTTGATAAATAGTCATCGTCTTTTATTTCTGCTCTATCTGCAGCACTTAAATTTAATCTAAATACTTCGTTCATATCATCTGATTGAATAATTAAAGTTGACATAAGTAGTGGTAAATCAATTTCTACTTTATATTCATCTCTATATACTTTATATATATTAAGCAATTTAAAGAAGAAATCGTATACCATATTTTCATCATATTCTCTAGCCATATCAGTAACTGATGGATAAAAATCTCTTAATTGAGATAAATCTGCTTCATTATATTTTCTTACTTTTGCTGTTGATACTAAATTAGATTTCAATTTAGAATTTACAAACTTTAAATTTCTATCGCCTAAATCAATGTAAGCAACATCATCTGTTATTTCTTCATTAACATCATCTTCTTTTGCTTCATTTATTTTGTTTTCAGCATCAGTTGCAGATATTGAATCTGCATGACCCAATTTTACTGAATTTAAATATATTTGTGATGCTGAAATCATAAGGCAACAAAAGACAATTATACCAAAAGATGGCCCCATAGCTATTAAAGCCCACTTAATAACTTTTAAAGGTACTTTAAATACTGCTTGAAGGGAACTATCCTCTTCTTGTTCTTGAACCTCATTTTGTCCCATTATTCCTCCAAGTAAATTGGTTAATGGATTCTTTTTCTTTTTTTTATTTCCAAATTTTTGTATGATATCAGTACTTGATGATTCATCATTTGCTGCATTGAGATTTGCACCTTGGTTGTTTGGATTAGAATTTGTTTGTGGATTAATTCCATTATTTGGCATTAAACCATTTCTATTATTTGGATTAATACCTCTATTTGGGTTAATACCACTATTTGAATTAATACCACTACTTGGATTATTCAAGCCACTAGAATTATTATTCATATTATTTGATGGGGTATTTGGATTATTTTGTAAATTTCTACCTCCACCTAAATTATTATGATTATTACTAGACATCATTGGTTTACTACTTTTTTGATTTTTATTAAAATTTTTTAAATTTCTATCATATGAATTTACTTTTTGATGTAATCTTTGTGCTTCATTAGAGGCATTTAAATTCTTCATATAATTTTCTTTATTATTTTTTGCTAAAGTTTCTTGGTTATTATTCATTTAAATACCTCCTATCTTTATTATAATCCTCCACCACTACCAAATGAATCTAATTCTTCATCTGATACTATTACATTTATTCTCATACGTCTAGATCCACATATAAATAGTGCTTCTCCTTGAGAATATTGTTTTATACTTTCTTTTTCATTATCGTTTAAATCTATTAATCTAGATAAATCATCAACAGCTTGTTTCTTAAGTCCCATAACTAAATAATATGATGCATTATCAAATATTGCTTTTCCTTGAGTTATAACGCTTGGATCACTAAAATCTGTTGGTTGTTGAGTTATTATTATTGTACCTGTATTATATTTTCTTGAACGTCTTTGAATTTGCGCTAAAAAGTCAGCCCCTAACGTATTTCCACCACTTAAAAGTACATGTGCTTCATCTACCATCATTATAGTATTTATCGCACTATTTAATGTAAGTCCCCAAGCATATTTTAATATATTAAAGAATAATGCATTTCTTATATTAGTATCTGCATTCATAATTTCTTTTATATTAAATACTATAAAATTACTTTGTGGTTTAATTGTAGTATGACCATCAAAATAATATTTAAGTTCTTTAACTATTGGTCTTATTTTTATTTCTAGTCTTTCAAGAACATCTTTTTCTTGTGTCTTTTCAGGCATAGATAATATTCTACCCTTTATAGTAGCATACACATCTTTAAATGTTGGATAATCTTCAGAATTATATTTAGAAAAATCAGAATTAAAATCTATTCCAAATCTTTTATATGTTTCTTGAACTACTTCACTAAACATATTAACTACATCTTCTTCTATAGTTGGGTCATAATATTTTAAAAACGCTTTTATAGTTTGTAGTGTTCTAGTGAATACAGTAAAACCTAGTCCTTGTTTAATTTCATCATCATCTGCATCTACTACTACCTCAAGTGGATTAATCATACCAAATGATCCACCTTTACCTAAACTTATGAAATCTCCATCAAAAGTTGTTGTCATCTCTTCAAGTTCTCCTTCTGGATCGATTACAACTATTTGATTATTATTTCTAATATGGCTTCTTAAAAGTAATTTAGCTGCAGTAGATTTACCACTACCACTAGTACCAAGTATTATCATATTAGCATTATTTCTATTTGCTTCTTTTTTAATTTGATATAAAAATTGATTAAATAAAATTACTCCTCCTGAAAAATCTATTCCAAGTAGTGTAGAAAGTCCAGGATCTTTTATACTATCAAATATAAATGGATACATTGCAGCAATAGTTGGAGATGGCATTGGAGTACCAATTCTATCTTCAATATCTTGCTTTTCATATATAGGCAATATTGATTTTAAAACTTTATCTTGTTCAAATCTAAGTGGTACTGCTCTCATTTCCATAGCTTCTAGATAATTTTTTACTTGAATTTTTTTCATATCAAGATCTTCTTGCGTATTAGCAGTAATCATAACATGCATTTGAAAATCATATATTTTTGATTGACTTGCAGCAAGTTCTGTTATGAACATTTCAAGAGATTCATAATCTTGACGTATTCTCTCTTGTATAGTTTTATCATGTTCATCTTGATATCTTTGCTTTAAATCAGCAAGTTCTTTATTAAGCATTTTACTAATACTACTAAATGGAAGAGGTATATGTTTTATAACTACTTTAATTCCTGACATACTTGTTAAACTACTTAAATATCCAGGATATACAAATTTAGGATAAGATATTATTGTTAATATACAAGCATATTTATCACTTATAATAAATTCATTAGGTTTAAACTCTAAACCTTTAGGCGCTATTTGACTTTTTATATCCATCATACTAACACCGTCCCAAAAGTAGTAGTTTGACCACCATTTAAGAAATTATCAAGAATCATTCTTAAATCGTCATTATTAGTTTGAAATGCAGTAAGTCCTGCACTAGCAAAATTATTTATTAAATTACGAATTCTTTTTTGTATTAAATCGTTATCTTTATCTTTAAACAATAAGAAATATTCAGTATCAACTACGTTGTTATTCATAAACATATTTGCTTTATTTATATCTTCCATAATTAATTTTCTTTTTTTAGTGTCTGTAACTTGATTAAACAAAAGTTGAAGATTAGATAGATATACATTAATATCAACTGGTCTATCAGCTACAACAATCCAAAATTCATAATCTATAGCATTATAAACATTTTTTAAATTGGCTATTATAGCATTTTGCATATCTGGATCTAGTATAAAGATATTTCTTGGCATTATTTTTACTCCAGTAACTTTTTGATTATTATCAAGTACAATAACACCATTAACAATATTTTTTACAGGTACATCTGTATATTTACTTTTTACTTGTTTCTTCGCCATCGTCTAAACACCAACCCTTCCATATATATCTTTGTCTAGTAGTATAAAAATTCCATGCATTTTTTATCACAGTCCTTACATTGTGGTAATTAGGTACTGGTATTACCAAAAAACCACATATAAGTCCGGGAGCAATAGCAATAACCGCAATTGAAAATTGGTTAACATTAAGTATCATCATGAGTAAAAATGATACTGCTATTCCACTCCCAAATATTATTAAATCTACTGTGTTTAACCATCCAAATTTAAGCATACTTTTCTTTGAATTTGCTGGTATTAAATATGAATTCATCTAGTATCACACCCTTTTTATTTTTATTTTGAAAAATTTCATTAATGTCTATTCTCTCTTTGTGCTTGTTGTTCAATAAGTTGCGCTCTTCTATATTTTGAACTACCTTGAATTTCAGCAGTTCTATCTTCTGCTCTTTGAACTGCAGCGCCAATGTCTGCTGCATTAACTGATTGTCCCATATCGTAATCACTATTCATTTGTTCCATTTTATGAACATTTGAAGATACTATATAGTCTTGTGTTGCATCCTTAAACGCATTATCAAATCCTGATATTTGTGAATTTCCAATGTTTATTGAACTTTGACTTAAACTAGAAGCATTATTAATATATGCGTTTACTGCCGCTTTTCTCGCTTTAAAATATTCAGCGTTAGCTTCTGCAGCATTTTTAGCTTGAGTATTTAATCTATCTTGGAACTCTTCATCTGATTCATTTTCTTGTCTTTGAACTTGAGTATTTTTTAATATTTCATATTTATCTCTAAGAGCAGCTAAATTTTTGCCATCAACCTGTATCATATTAGCTTTTTTATCTATTTCACTTTCAGCTCTACTTTTTGCTGCCTTACCAGCTTCAGCAAATTCTTTTAAGTGTTCAAGTTCAGTCTTATATTTAAGCGCTTCATTAGGTATAGATAAATGTCTTCTAATATTTTCTCCTGCTAATTCTAAACCACTAATGCCTAGTTGTTCTCTACTAGCACGATTTACCCTAGCTTGCATTGCTCTAGAATAAGCATTTGAAAAATTCTTACCAAATTTTTCTCCTCTAAGTGCTCCTCTTAATCCTCTAGCACTTGCACTTAAACCACCTGCGACTGCGCTACTTAAGCTTCTAGCTGCAAAAAGGTTTGTTCCGAGTGCTGCTGCACCTGCTAATCCTGCACCTGCTAATCCTTTAGTGAATCCAACAATTTTTTTACCACCTAATGCTTCATTTTTAAACTTTTTAATTGGATTTAATTGGAATCCTCCTCCATCAAGTTTAAGTCCTAATCCTTCAAGTATTTTAGGAAATTGTTGAGCAAACATTAGGGCACCTATAAGTATAAATAAAAATACGAAAAAATTTGTTTGAGTAGAACCATCTACTATATCCGTCATAGTACCAAGCTTACCTATAATGTAAATTGCAAAGTATAAAGCAATTAACCTTAAAAATAAACTTGCATATGTTTTTAAACACATTTGATACCATTTTTTAAATAAACCATCTTTACCGCTTTTAGGATCAACATAAGAAATAATTGGAACAGGTGCGATTAATTGTAAAAAAGCTAGTTTTATGCTTCTTAGTGCAACATCCATACAAAATGAAATAAGTATAAGCACTACTACCACTCCAAGTATTGTACTAAATAAGAATCTATATTGCATAATAAAGTTATCATTTTTTTTATCTGTTGCAAGTGCTAAATCCTGCCTAAATACTAAATCAAAATCATTAACTTGATAGCCATTTTCATAATTACCCAATGTTGTAGTGCTGAAATTACTATTATTTTCCGTAAATTTTTCCATAGCATCAAAACATTTTTTATCTACACTGATACAATCTTGCATACCATCAATTGACGAATTAGGAAGGAAAAATGGTCGCATTGTATTATATACAATAACATCGCCAGCTTTACTAAAAAAGTTTGAACTAGTTTCATCATTTTCATTACCTAAAATAAGTTCTGCAAGAGAATTGTCTTCTAGCACTATTGTTTGGAGTTGAATTGCTGCATTAAATATATAAGGAGTTAAAACTAAAAGTCCCAAAGATATTACTATATTTAAACCAAGTTTTGATACACCTTTTGATTTATCCGAAAAATCATCAGGATTAACAATGTACATTATCAAAGAAAATGTTACTTTAAATACCATAAATACTGCAAGTAACTTATAAATTTTATCTGCCATATTTATAATATCAGATTGAGATAATATTGAGGTTCTTGCTATAACTATTAATAAATTATAAACGTCGCCCATAAATCCATATATGATGTTATCTAACGCAAAGAAAAATTGTCTAATCAATTTTTGGAACCACATATTTAGTGATAATACGTACATGTTAACTCCTCCTAAAAGTATATAAAGACTTTTATACCTATATCACATTATAACAAAAAAAGTACAAATAATCAATATATTTGTACTTAATTAATCATTATTCAACTACATCAGCAGGTTCGCAAGCATTAACACTTTCTTCACCTGTTATAAAGCAATTAAAGCATTTAACTACAGATGGAGCATCTTTACCAGATACGAATCTAATAATAGTTTGAGTTAATTGTATTACAAAGAATACTATTACAGCAGCAACTATTCTTTTTATAAAAGTTTGTTGACCTTTTTTAATTTCATCTTCCTTAGAAGCCATTACTGCCTTTCCTAAATCTAACATACCAAATACTATTAATAATATTGGTACTACAATTTTAATAATCAAAACTATTGTTGATATTACTTTTGGAAATGTACCAGAAAACACTAAGCCACCTGAACCACAAGTGTAATCTAAATCCATTGAAGCTTTCGCTAAAAACATCATATTTTTTCCTCCTAATCAATTAAATTATAATATATATTGATACTAAATGTCAATATTTTTATTTTATTATATATGGATTTTCACTTGAACCAATACCTTCAGTGTATAATTCATTACCATCTACATATATAACGATATTATAATCATTATAATCATTCGCATTTGTAGTACGCATCATACCATTGGATAAATATATTACTCCATATGTATTATCACTTACAGAGTTTAAAGTCCAAGTTGATTGAGCTACTCTATATAAATAGTTATAGTTATTGCAAGCTCTAGAATTTGTAGAATTACAATCTTGATCTAAACTAGCAGATGCATAATCAGATACATTTATTAGTGATATTACTTGTCCTTGTAATACCTCAGAACAATCTGTACTTTTGTTTATGGAATAATCATTTGATGAACGTTTTCCTATACAAACATCATAAGCTACAATGTGCTCTCTAGCTTTTTTACTTATTACTTTAGAATTGTTATAATCATTTAGTAAATATTTTAATATTTGACTATCTTTATAAATATTTTTCCCATAATAATGTTCAACATCAACATTATATTTATTATCCCAAATTCTATCTATATCTTCAGAATCTTCTTTAACTAATTTTAAAACTCCATTTGAATCTATGCTCATTATTCTATAGTTAACCCCAAAGAATGTTATATAATTTTTAGGATTATCTCCTTTAAATATATATGTATTATCTATTTGATATAATCCTGAATCAGACGTAACTACATTTTCTTTTAATTTATCTACTAAATGAACTGTAGAATAATCTTTACATTTTAAATCAACTGTATAATTTAAGAATCCTTCTGCATTTTTTTCAACTGAATTTCCATTTCTTCTTACAGTAACGCTACCTGTACAAGTATCATCTTTAAGAGCCTTCGCAGGATCTTTTAAAGATGTATTTTTTACTAATTCATCAAGAGTTACTTTAGCAGTTTGAGCTTCTTTTGTTGGTATCATATCTTTATTTTTAAAGTATACATTTGCAGCTGAAATCATTTTTTTCTCATACGCATCATAATTCATTTTACGATTACTACAACCTTGAATGATTGCTAAAAAGATTATTAATAAAATTGGCAACACAAGTAAAGAAATCGCTATTATCAAAAATTTTCTATCTAATTTTTTTAGTGCATTTATCATGTCTTTCACCTACTACTATTTACATTCGCCACTTGAATTAACACCATTTAAGAAACAATTAGCGCAATTCATTATACCACCATTATTATCTGATACAAAGCTAATTACTAATTTAACTATCGCGATAACAAAGAATACTATTGCTGCAGCAATTACTCTTTTAATCAAAGTTTGTTGACCTTTTTTTATTTCATCTTCTTTTTGTCCCATAACTGCTTTTACTAAATCCATCATACCAAATACTACAAGTAATACTGGTACTATTATTTGAATTATCATAATTATGTTATGAACTGTATTTGGAATTTTAGGATCGATATCAACTCCTGGAAGCACTGCTGCACATCCTGACAATTCATTTATCGAAGCTGTACCTGTAGATGTTGCTCCTGTGGATGTTTTATTTGATTCAGTTGATGTACCTACTTCATCATCCCATTCTAAGCATTCACCTCTTTGTGTATGATTACAAGTAGGATCTTGACAAATTGTATCCCATTTTTTACAAGTTCTTGCAGATACATTTGGAATCATCAACATAGTAAGCATAATTAAAGTTACAAATATAAATCTTTTTTTCATAAATTACCACTCTTTCTTACATTTATTACTTATAAAGCAATCAACGCATTCTACTAAATTTGCTTTGCCAGTATTTGAAACCACACTAACTATTAATTTTACAGCAGCTACAACAAAAAATACCATAGCTCCTGCAATTAATCTTTTTACAAATATTTGTCTTCCCTTTTTCATTTCATCTTCTTTTTGACTTGTTATACCTTTTACTAAATCAAGGCTTCCCATTATTACTAAAATTATTGGAACAGCTATCATTAGTATATTAATAAAATCACTTGTAAGTTCTGGTATTTTAGCAGGTATTGAGGTTACATTACCACAACTAACTTTACTAGTTAAAATCATAAAATTCATCATGTATTACCTCCCGTAGTTGTACATTTATTATTTATAAAACATTCAATACAATCTACCATATTTCCAGTTTGACTCTTATCAGCTACCATACTAACTACAATTTTTACTGCAGCAAGTACAAAGAATACTATTACAGCAGCAACTATTCTTTTTATAAAAGTTTGTTGACCTTTTTTTATTTCATCTTCTTTTTGACCCATTATTCCTTTTACTAAATCAAGGCTTCCAAAAATTACAAGAACTATAGGAACAACTATTTGAATTATATTATATATTATATTTACCATTTTGGGTATAGAAGCTGGAATATTATTTACATTTCCACAACTGACAACTGAACTTGAGAAATTATCATAACTTATAGCTCCTACAATGTCAATAAATATTACATTAATTAACAATATTATAGTTAAAATTAATATTGTTTTTTTACCTTTCTGCATATACTGCCCCCTATTTAAGTCTACTAAATCCTAGTTCAATTAACATTTTATCTAGTTCAGGAATACTCCTCAATCTATCATTTAGAGGCGCTAAATTATAGAACACTTTAAGTTTTGACTCATATTCAAAATTAGATACATCACTTTGACTTAATAAACTTTTATTTAATACTACTTTCTTACCCTTTAATGTAGTTAAACAATTAGGATTAAAAGTCATTAATTTTTGTAATTTTATTATAGATGGTTCGATTAAATAAAGTACATCATGACAAAATCCTAAAGCAGAATCACTATTATTTACATCTATTATTATTACATCTTTATTCTTATAATTGTTTATTGTAGATCCTACATTATTAGATGTTGTAGAAATCATATATTTATCTCTATAATATGAAAAGTCAGTTTTATCCACTTCAATTGCAACAACATCATAATTTTTACTTAATTCTTGTTTCATCATGTATGCTAAACTTGTCGCACCTGCTTGTTTAGTAACGTTTTTTATACCTATTATGGTTTTATCAAAAGAGTCACTTACAGGTTCTGGTTTAGATAGCATTGAAAATGAAAACGCAGGCTTTTTAGGTTGCTCAACTGGTTCTGGTTGCTCAACAACATTTATTTTATGAAATTGTGCGACATCTCTATAAGTATTTGGAGTATTATATAAATATTGAATACCATCAGCATTCTTTGTAAAATTATAAATACCCATAGATACTAAATTAGATAAAAATGTTGGATTTTCTGTTGCTTCTGTTCCGTCTAAAAGTAATATTAACTTTTCAGTATCAAGAGAAATTGATAATTTTTGCAAATTACTAATATCAGTATAGTTTTTTATTGCTGTTATGTCAAGTATCATTCTTTGATAAAAGAAATTTTGAAATGTTGATATTATGGTATCTACATCAAATTCTCCTTCCATCTCTTTAATTATATCTACACCTAAATTATCTAATAAATATTTTTGTTTATTTGCTATTATAACATTCATAATCTATTTCCCCTTTTAATAACGATATTTTTTACCAAGTATTTTTGTTTCACCCTTAATAGGAATATTTAACATATCACCTATCAAAGGAATATCAAATTGCATATATGTTACTACTTTATAATATTCGCCATTATTTGTTTTAAATGGCCCATATATACAATATTTATAATTTGATTTATTAAGATTTGTCATACCATCCATCATTGGACAATTAAGACTTCTAACCGTAATATAGCCTGCTTTATGTAAATCCTCATTTATCATTGCTATTGAGTTTGGATTATTATCATAACCATTGTTGTTTTCTACAACCTCAATAATTCTATCCTTTATTCTATATGCTTTTGAATAAGCTAAAACACCTACGAATAAAAGCATAACAATAGAAATTATAAAAATCGCTATATTTAAAAGATATCCTCCACCAAGAGCAGCTTTCATTATATCACACCCTTATCCAAATTTTTTTTCAAAATCATAAAATCTAATTGTATTTGTATATATAGGTACATTTACTATATCTTTTATTATTGGTATATTTAATTGCGCATTTGTTTTAATTTTATAGTAATAGTATGGTTCACCGTTAGCATCACTTGTATCACATAGATAAATACAATATCCTTCTGAACCCTTGTTTCCATCTTTATCTAATGAACATACAGACCCACTTTTTTCATTAACACTTTTATCACATGTTATTTTATTTTTATTATAACCAATACTAGTAATTTTATTTTCTATCTCTTTTTTAGCTAATTCATTATAGCCTTCATGTCTTTCGATAGCATCGGTTATAATATTATTTGTTTTATTTTCTTTAAAATATATAAAGGTTCCAGTTATAAAGAAAAATATTATTACTATAAATACAATCATAATATTGAGTGTTACTGTATAACCAATACTTTCATTCATAGCAAACCTCCTTATTATCTATAACAATTATAACAATTTGTAGGTCATTTTGTCAATTAATTTTAGTATTTCAAACACATTATACATATTTTTTTACATTTAATTTATACTTTTATTATATTTAAACAAAAAAAGAGATTTATTATCTCTTTATAGGTTAATTAAATAATATTATTTACACTCTGTACTAATCTGGTCTAGTCCTGTACAATTCTTCTTTTCACCATTGTCACCTATCTCACATGATGCATAACAATGACCATTATTCCATACACCACCATTTGATGTACAACAAGAACTTTTTGAGGTATTACTCATCATATTTCTTACTATTACTGTACCTACCGCAAGTACTATAGCTATTAATACTATTGTTATTACTGTCATGTTTGCCTCTCCAGCTGCTTCTTTCATTAATATCTCCTCCTTTATTTTTCCTAACTTGATTATATAACATTTAAATTATAAAAATCAATACTTTTATATTATTATTTACATCTTTTTTACACTATATACATAATTATGCTACATTCATCATTAATGTCATTGATATAAATAGTACTAAAAGAACTCCACCGCCTGTTACAAATAACATCATAAGTGTTCTTTTTTCCATTGCTTCAAGACGATCTTTATATTTTTGTTCACGTGCTTTATTTTGAAGTTGTGAAACTGTTCTTGAAAACATCATTATTTGTTCATGTTTATCTTCATTTGATCCAAGTCCAACACGATATAAAAGTCTCATCATTCTCATTGAGTCTCTTACTGGATATTCATTAGCAAAGTCAACATATGGTTGTATAGTTGAATCACCTGCATCTATTTTAGCAGTTAATTCTCTAAGTCCAGATTGAAATATTTCTGGAGCTGTATCTATACTTTTTGAAATTGCTACTGGAACTGTATAGTGTTGAACTAATATTTCCAAACTCTTTAAATAATATGGAAGCATTGAATCCATATAATGTAATCTTGCTTTATAATAACTTTTTAAATTTGAATATCCACTTTTAAATATGATAAATCCTAAAATTATTACAAATAAGACGTACATATAACTAAATGAACCTGTAATTAGTAAGAAAAATATTCCAACTAATATAGTTATTACACCATTTCTTATTCTTGCTTCAAAAAGCTTATTTATGTCTAAATCTTGATTTGGATATTTTACTCTAAGTAAAAATTCATAATCTTTTTCCATAAATTTTTTTAAAAATGGATTAACTCTTCTTATAAATGATTTTGCATCTAATATTTGGTTATAAACAAATATCAATATTACAGCAACTATTACTATTAAAAATTCCATTATTCAGCCCCCACATTCTCATTATAAAATTTAGTACCTGCTATTAAAAAGGCAGAATTAATGATAACTATTATATGTAATAAAAGTTGACCATACCATAAAGTTAACATTTGGTGATAAGAATCTCCTAACATTATTTGAGCTAAACCTATCATTAGATACAAAACCAAACCGAATTGAACAAATTTTTTATAGAAAGCTGCTCTATCAATTCTATCTCTATAAACAGCCTCTACAAGCATATCTATGTCTAGTGACATGTTTTCAAGCGAATCACTAGCATCTTTAGAACCTTCATTAGTTATTTGAAGGAATAATTGATGCATATTTCTTACGATAAAATAATCGTATTTTTCATTCATATAAGTTAGTGAATCATTTATTGTTCCGTTTTCATACGCCATATCTATCATTTGTTTTACATCTGATTTTACTGGATCTTCAAGTACTCCTGATGAATATACACCTTCGAGTGCTTTTACGAAACTTTGTGTAGTAGCAAATTCCATTATAACGTTTGTAGTATATACTTGAATTTGTTCAAAAATAAATTCACTATAAATTCTTTTACATCTAAGGTAATTTATATATGGAACTACTGACGCTGCAGCAACTGCATATATAAGTGATATAATTAAGTTATAAAAGTATAGATATGTTACAACTCCTCCACCAACAGCAAATAAAATGGTTTGTCCAATATATTGCGCCATTGTATAATCTTGCCCCATATCTTTAATTTTCTGACGTATTTCTTTATATGTATAAGGAGCAACTTTGCCATATACTTGCATGCTTTTTTTCTTTATAGAATTAGTTACATATTCGCCTAAACCACTCCTATAGATTACTAAGAATACTATAAGAATTGCAACTATAATAAAAGCTATTTTATACATATCTATACCTCCTCATCAAAAATTATTTCATTTCCTCCTACACTATTTATAGGAACACTTTGTTGTTGTACCATTTGTTTAAATTGATCATTTACATTAACTTGAGGTGCTTGACTTGCTAAAATGTCTTCGTTACCTACTCTAGCATCAAAGCTTTCAGCACCCGTTTCAGAATTATATGCTTCATCATTTTTAATAAAGCCCTCTGGAAGTCTTACACCTTGTGCTTCTAAATAATCAATTAAATATTTACTAGGATTTTTCCTATATACATGTCCATCTGGAGTCTTTTTATAAATTACATTATATTTTGCTTCATTATCTTCTGTTACATAAAATTCAGTAATTTCTCCTATTTCCCTAACAAAACTATGTGTAACTTTACTCATAAAACCTCTTATATATACACCAATTTGAATATATCTATATATAGATTTTAAAAACTGTTCGATATCTTGATTTGTTTCAAGTAAACTATACATACGATTAGGAATAGAAGATGCTTTATCAGCATGTATTGTAGATAAAATATAATGTCCTGAAGAAATTGAGTTTCTTACTGCCATAACTGCTTCAGCACTACGTACCTCTGATAATAATATCCATTTTGGATTTTGTCTCATACATGTTACAAGAACATCTGAATAACTTGCTATATTATTAGTTTTCATAGCAACTATATCTCTATTTGGATATATTTTATCTAAGTGAAGTTCTAGTGTATCTTCTATTGTTATTAACTTTTCATTTTCTATTGTATTTGAAGCCAAGAATTTAATAAATTCTGTCTTACCACTACCTGTCTCACCACAAGCAATTATGTTACAATGTCCATGAACACAAGTTATTAAGAAATTTAGCATTTCTTCAGTTATATATTTTTCATTTATTATTTTGTTTCTTTCAAGTCTTATCTTGGCTGGCGTTTTACGAATAACGCATGCAATACCATTTCTAGCAATAGAGTCATGTATGAAATTCATACGAAGTTCAGAACTTTCACTATCCAAAAATGGATGTGCTGCATTAAAACTTTTTCCCATTACGTTAGAGCACTGGAAAGCAAGTTTTTCCATAAAACTATTATTAACTGCAGGGTTTTCAACCCTAAAAATCCCCTTTGACAAAGTTTTTAACCATAATTGACCATTATTGCTATAAGAAATATCGGTAATATCATCATTGTCTAAATATTCTTTTAATGGACCAAAGTCCATTCCCTCAAAAACGTTATCCATTATTGATTTGGAGTAACTGTTTTATCATCAGTTGTAGTTGTATTATCTGTAGTATCTGTAGTATTATCGTCTATTTCTTCCTGAATAGCATCTTCCTCAATTGTAGTTGTTAGGGCGTCAATATAATCTCTTAAAGTTGCGCTTGTTACGATTATATAATTTTCTGTTGGAACAGTTGTTCCTCTTGGCGCTAAAATAAGTTCTACGTTATTTAAGTATTCTGTTTTCTTTAATAGTATATACATATCTTGTCTAGCAGCAAATCCTATTTTAGCTGGAGTTAATACCTCATCAGTATCTCCAAATACATCATCACCATTACTATCGTGTACTGCAAGAACTTTAATGTTCTTCATAAGTTTACCAAATAGTATAGCTCCATTTTCATCTGTTGCTTTCATATATATATCTACATATGAATCTGGAAGAACGTTATTTCCTAATGTACTTTCAACAGTAACGTCCATGTAATAACCATATTCACCATTTTTTACATCCAATTTTTCAATCCAATTTCCTGGAACATCTTTTTCATCTACTAACCATTCACTATAAAATAAGCTTCCCTCTGGAATTGTTACATTTATATTTGTATATTTACCTATTATAGCATTTGAAGCACGTAAAGCATTCTCACTTATCATACTACCTGGTATTTGTTTATAAACAACATCTTCTCCAGTTATTTCAGTTTTTGGATTAATCTTTTGTGCTGCAGTTGGCATATTAACTGGACTAGTTTCTCTTTTTATACTTGATGTATATCCCCAATATAACACAATCAATATTACTATTACAAGAATAACAGTAACAACATTTTTATTAGTAAAGAATTTTTTTAAACCTATAACAAAATTATTCATTTTTTATCTCCTCTCAATATTCTGTTTCTAATATTGCATCTATATTATTTACAATATTAAAGTCTATTACTTCACCTGTAGAAGTATTTGATTTAGCGCTTGATACTCTCAAACTTACCTTAGGTGGAGTTTCTGTGATATCGTATATTTCTATTTTATATTCATTTGATAAATCTGCACTTTCAGCAAATCTACGAATAAAATTTTCAAGAAATTTTTGATCTTCTATTCTAACAGTTCCATCTTTTCTATAAGCTGCTAAATCTACTGCATCATACATAGATGCTTCAACAGCTTCTTTAAGTAAATTATAATTATGCTGATCAGTATTAGTAGAGGTTGATAAAAACCATATAATTCCTATCGCAAGTACTCCTAATACTATGACTGCATACCCCCATATAGATTCTCTCAAAAATATCACCCACCTAACATATAGTGCCTACTATTAATTTAATTTTATCACATATTAAATTTTAAAACAACATTTTTTTTAAAATTTAAATCTTTCTTTCTTCCTTTTTATATATATTACCAATCCACAAGCTATTATTATAAACGGTAATATTAAATAATAATATTTTACATAAAAACTAATTATATAATCAAATAAAGATCTAGTATCTGTTTCTTCTGTTTTCTCTGGTTTTGTATCCTCTTTGTTTGATGCATTAATATAATCCATAAATTCTTTATAAGTAATTTTCGATTTTACCCATTTTTTACAAACGTCATAATCATTATCTGCGCAAAGTGGATCACCATAAAATTCATTATATATAGGAAAGTTATAATATTTTGTACCATATAATATTCTTTCACATCCACTTATCGTAGAATAAAATTTATAACTACCTGAGTTTGTCGTATATCCTCTTATAGTAATTTCTCCATTATTAGTATCTTGATAAGTATAAACATTACTTGTTACACTATCTTTAAATGACATTTCCGGTGTTATATTAACTAAAGTAACATCAAACACAATACGATCATTTTCATATCGATAGTCGTATGTTATATTTACATTGGTTACTAGTGATTTTAATCTAGATACTGTAGAATAATCACACCCTGCATAAGTAAGTGCGAATACTCCTTTTATAGAAATAAATAACATACATATCAAAAATAATATCTTTTTCATATTTCACCTTTTAGTATATATTCTTTTGTTTTTGATCTTATATTAAATACAATTTTAATTTCACTAGCGTTATAAATATCAGAATTTATTCCTATATATATATTATCTTTATCATTAGATTTATTACTTTTTATTTCTTCAAAATCACTATTTTGGCTATACCAATTATCACCTATTTTATATTTTATCTCACCAAATTTAGATAACAAACTATAAAAAGAATTCATATTTAATTTATCGGTTCCATCGTATTTTATTTTTAATCTAAGAACATATTTATCAAAATCAGTATTCAATGTTCCTTTTAAATATTCTTTAGATAAAACACAATCATCTTTTTTTATACAATAATTATATTCTACTAAAAATCTATCTCTTATTTCATATTCATCTATTGTAAACTTAATATCTTGCAATTCTTCTAGTGTAAGTTCTTCTCCTATATTAAATGTATTTGTTTCTCCTTTTGTTTCTATTTTTTCGGGTGTAAGTTTTATATCAAAGTTTTGTCCTTGATTAGAATATCTAAAAAACATTTTTTTATCTATATAATTACTTGGTATTTCAAAGACAAATAAGTAATCTTTAAGTTCATTAGATAAATCTTGATTTTTATATACGCTTCCTAAATCAAGTAAGTATTGATTATAATTATCTAAAGGCTTAAATATTAAGTTATTTATTATAAGTGAAAAATCTTTTATATATAAATCATGTGGATAAATAGCTTTTAATCTAGTATCTACAACTAATAAATAGTTGTCAGTAATTTTATTGCCTTTAAAATCTGTATTTACAATCATACTTTTATTTACTTGATAATTAAAACCATTTACTTGATACATTACGTTTTCTTTATTTACTCTATTTTTTTTAACTGTTAAAAATATAGTTGTAACAATTATTATTATAGAAAGTAAGCCTATTAAACAATTGTAAATAAATTTATTTTCATAATATATATATTTTAGTTGTCTTATTATATTTTTTCTTTTTCTTCTTGATTCATCAAAATCTACATTTATATTTAATTCAAATTCTTCTCTATCACTTTCTGTTATATTTATATCTGATATGTCAGAATCAAAATCAAATTTTTTTATGTTAATTCCAATACCACGTATTATAAGTATTATTACTATTATTATTTCTATTATTACATTTATCATTACGATATCATGTATTAATTTAGCCGCTTTTATTGTTACTATGTTTTTTTCAAGTATTTTCAAAAAATTAAATGTATAAATATTTATTACTATGACTGCTAAAAGTGAGAATGTTGATACTACATAAAACGCAGAAGGTTTCTTTTTTCTTATCATTATTCCTAAAATTATTATAAATAGTATTATTAATATGACAGGAATTATTATTAATAAGTTATTACCAAATGTATTTACTAAATTCATTCCAATTGTATTTAAATTTGTATTTATGTATTCATTTAAAAATGATAATATCCTATTTTGAAGCACTAATAAGATTATTGTTAAAAATGCCATTAATAAATGAAGCGGTTTAAATACTTTTATAAAAAATGCATATGGTTTTCTAAGTATCATATTACTATCTCCTATTCTTTTTTATTATACATTAAATTGAAAAAAAAAGATAGACAATTTTTGTTTAATCAATTATAATATTTTTTGGAGTGATACTGATGTATGAAATAAATATTCCTGAATTTGAGGGGCCACTTGATTTGTTGCTTCATCTAATAAAAAAAGATAATATAAGTATTAACGACATTAGTATTGAAAATATTACTAATCAATATTTAGCTTATTTAAATAAAATGGAAAATTTAAATTTAAACATTGCTAGTGAATACTTAGTTATGTCTGCGGAACTGATATATATTAAATCTTTGTCACTGCTTCCTAAAATGGAGAATGAAGAGGAAGAGGAAGATTTAAGAGAAAATTTAATAAATAGATTAGTTGAATATGAGCAATATAAAAATATTACTAGTACTTTTAAAAGGTTAGAAGAAACAAGAAAAGATGTATTTACTAAATCCCCTAGTAATTTACTAGAATATAAGGATGAAGAAAATAATATTGATTATGGTGTTGACTTAAATGATTTAATATGTGCTTTAAACAGTTTTCTAAATGAAAAAAAATTAGAAAAGCCATTAAAAACTAAAGTAACTAACAAGGAATATAGTGTTTCTAAAAGAAGCATCGAAATAAAAAATATTTTAAAAGAAAAAAAGAAAGTAAATTTTGTAGATCTTTTTGATGTTTTTAGTAAAGAATATGTAGTTGTTACGTTCCTTTCAATATTATCTATGGCTAGAAATCAAGAAATAGATATTGAGCAAGAACAAAATTTTAAAAATATTATAATTAAAGAAAAAGGTGTGTTATGAAAAACTTAAAAGCAATTATAGAAGGATTATTATTTGTTAGTGGTGAGGATGGTCTTACTATAATAGAACTTTCTAGTATTATAAATGAAAGTGAAGAAGAAATTACAAAAGCTATTAAAGAATTATATAATGATTATAATAGTGAAGATAGAGGAATTACTATAGAATATCTTGGTAATCATTATAAGTTAACTACAAAAGAGGAACATAAAGATTACTATAAAAAATTAGTATCAGAAGAAGAAAATTCTATTCTTTCTCAATCTGCTTTGGAGACTTTAGCAATCATTGCGTATAACTGTCCTATTACGAGAATTGATGTTGATAATATAAGAGGAATTAATAGTAGTTACGCTATTAGGAAATTATTAATTAAGGGGCTTATAGAGGAAGCAGGAAGAGCTGATACTGCAGGCAGGCCTAGACTTTATAAGGTTACTGACAAATTTTTAGATTATTTTGGATTGGGTAGTTTAGATGAATTACCTAAAATAGAAATGACGGAAGAAAATATTGATGATGAAAAAAATCTTTTTGATTCAAAATATGTTGAAATTGAAAAATAGAAAGTTCTATTTTTTTTGTTGGTTACATTTTAAATAAATTTGGTATTTGTTTATAAAATTATTTTAATAAAATTGCAAATTTTTATTTTACTTTTGTGAAATTATTGTTATAATATAGTAGTAATGCCTGTGTGGTGAAATTGGTATACACGAAGCACTCAAAATGCTTTGACTTGTTCGTGTCGGTTCGAGTCCGACCACAGGCACCA
>CANQIV010000003.1 GCA_947624135.1 uncultured Bacilli bacterium
GCATTCACCCTAATAGAACTTTTAGCTGTAATAGTAATATTAGCTATAATAGCAGTCATAGCTACCCCAATAATTTTAGGAGTAATAAATGATTCAAAATATAAAGCATTTAAATTAAGTCTAAATAATATAGAACACGCATATGAATTATATGCAACACAAAATAATATCGAACCAGGAACAGAAATAGATATAAGTAAACTACCTCTTGATGCAAAGAATTTAAAAGGAAAAGTATTTTTAAATGAAGAAGGAAAAATAGAACTAAAAGAAGTAACCGATGGAACATATAGTGCGGAAGGAACACTAGATGATTTAAGTATGCTTAAAGGGACAGTAGAAGATTTACTAGCTAATAGATTAGAAATAAACGTAAATGTAATTACTAATGCAAGGAGTCTAGTAGTAACAGTAGAAACAATAGATGGAGTACCAACAAGCTATAGTTATCAAATATTAGAACCCGAAGAATATAAAAAAGAAATAAATAACATAAAAGAAAATACATATACATTTGATAAATTAAAAATAGATACAGAATATAAAATAAAAGTAATAGTAAAAAACAAAGTAGGATTAACAAAAGAGATAACAAAGACAGTAAGAACCGAAAAAATAGATGATATAAAATTAGAATTAAATCCAAAAGATGAATATATAAAAGAAGGAACAGTAACAATAACATATCCAAAACTTGATAATGTTACATATAAATATAGTTGGGATAGTGGAGAATTTGTAGAAGCAGATGTAAGTATAGATGGAGATAAAGCAACAACAACAATACCAGCAAAAAATGGAACACTTAAAGCAATAATAGTAGATGGAGAAGAAACTTTATTAACAAACTTATTAATAATAAATAATATAGATACTACAGGGCCAACTTTTTCAACAGAACTAAGTGAAAAAAATGTAACAATAATAGCGACAGATGATAAAAGTGGATTACATGAAACTCCATATAGTTGTGATGGAACATGGCAAAAATCAAATATATGTAAGTTCACAACAATAGGAAATCATATAGTAAATGTAAGAGATGCTGTAGGGAATGTTGGAACACAACAAGCAATAAGTATTTCAGAGACACCAGTATTAGGAAATTTAAAACCAGTAGTGTATAAAGATAATAACTGGGTAGTAGCTGATACCTCTAAAGAGTGGTATAATTATTCAAATCAAGAATGGGCTAACGCAGTATTATTAAGAACAGGAGTAAGTAAAACAACAGGACAAACAGTAACAGTAACAGGAACTAATCCAGAAGCAATAGCTATGTTTGTATGGATACCAAGATATGAATATAAAATAACAAATTCGGGTTCAAGAGTAATAGATATAAATTTTATATCAAAAAGTACAACATATAAAGATACAAATAGTAATGGATATAGAGTACATCCAGCCTTTACATTTGGAACAGAAGAATTATCAGGAATATGGGTAGGAAAATTTGAACCAAGTCATACAACATTATCTGCATCTAGAAATATTAATAATTTAGGATGTAGTGATAATAATTGTGAAAGTGCAGATGGACTTAGAATACTACCAAATGTAGAAACTTTAAGATATAATAATGTATCAAATACATTTTATGCAATCCAATCAATGGATAATAGATTAAAATTATCTGGAGATTTACACCAAATGAAAAATGGTGAATGGGGAGCAGTAGCATATTTAGCACAAAGTAAATATGGAATAAATAAGGAAATTGAAATAAATGATAGTAGTACATATTTAACAGGTGATGGAGATTACATAACAAATGTAAATCAATCAACAACAGGAAATATAACAGGAATATATGATATGAGTGGAGGAGCATGGGAAAGAGTAATGGCTTATTACGAATCAGCATATAACACAACACCAGATTTAAAATTACCATGGGGTTCAACATCAACAACAAATTATGCAGGTTTTACATCTCAAATTCCTTCAAAATATTACGATAGTTACACAAGTACAACATCAGCGGAAGCATGTGGTGGAAAAGTATGTTATGGACATTCACTTTCAGAAACAGCAGGATGGTATGGAGATTATAGTTACTTTGTTTCTTCTGCGCTACCTTGGGTCTTTCGTGGAGGTCACCTTGGCGGCGGTGCTCGTGCAGGGGTGTTCGCGAATGGCAACTACTACGGCGGTCCGGAGAGCTACAATTCGTTCCGCGCTGTGTTGGTACAGACTACATAAGCTTGCTTATGTAGTTTTTTTACTAAAATATGATTTTTTGTTCGATTTGACAAATACATATAATCGTGCTAGAATATGTGTTAAATTTTTGAAGGGGGAAATTTATATGAAAGAAATTTTAGAAAAATTAGATCAAGTTATGCAACAATTTTATGATAAAAAGAAAGAAAATGATATATTATTTAATGCTAACAAAATGGAGGAATCAGTTTTAAAAGAAAGAAAATTATTTTTAAGTCAAAAAAGATCAAATGAAAGAAAAGCGATAAAAAAACAATTAGAGACTATAAAAAATAAAAAAATGAGTTTAATATCAGAACAGGTTCCATCAATGGATAATTTTGAAAAGTCTTGTATTACTAGAGGATATAAAAGAGTTTTACTTGATAAAAAAGAGGAAGAATTAATTTCCAAAATAAATGATATAAATGAAAAAGAACAAGAATTTGAAACATTAAAAACAGAATTAAAAAAGATACAAAATGATAAAAATAGTATTATGAAACCATTTATGTTGGGTATAACTGAATACGATAGTATGTTAAGTGATTCATTTAACGAAGAATACCTAAATGTTGAAAATAAAATTATTTCTAAAATAAATTCATTAAAAGAACAATTAGTAGAAAAAGAACAATTAGAACAAGAATTAGAAAATTTAAGATTAAATAAAGATAGTAAAATATCTGAAACATCTATAATAGATACATTATATGGACAATTAGATTATGATCAAAACTTAAATTTTAAAGTTAAAGGAATAAAAAATAGAAAATATGGATCACAAAAAAATAAATTAGAAGAAAAAACAACAAATGAAGAAATAAGTAAATCATTTATATTAGATAGTATTACAAGATTATATGATAAATTAGAAGAAAAATATGAAAAAAGAATAAAAATGCTTCTTAAAAAGACAGATGAAGAAAAACAAATAGAAAAGAAATGTAAAGAAATAGAAAAAAGACCAAATTATGATAAAGTTTATTCAAGGGAAATGTTCGAATTAAAATATGAATTACAAAAAGTTATCACACCTGAAAAAACAAGAGTAGAAATTTTATTAAAAACAAAAGGAAAAGAAAGACAAAATATAATTTCTGAAACTGAAAAAATTAAATTTGAAAAAGTAGAAAAATTAAATGAAATAGAAAAAGAAATTGACTTATTAGCTGAAGAATTTAAATCACTTAAAAATCAATTAGATGATAATATATGTGTAGTTAATGAAGAATTTAGAACAGCTTTATTAAATAAACTTAACTTTACTAAAGAACAAAGATTAAATATAAAAAATGAAATAAGTCAAATTACAGTTGATACAAAAGATTTAGATTTTGAAATATCAAATTTAGAAAATGCTTTAAATATAATTAATAATTATTTGAAGCTCCTTGAAATTAATGATAATGAAAAGAATGCATATTTCACACAACTTAATGAAATAGAACAAATGGAATATGATAGAAGAGTATTAGAAAAAAGTAAAAAAGTTGCTGAACAAAAAGAAATAGAAAGATTAACTATGGAACAACAAAGACTTGAAGAACAACAAAAAGAACTTATGTTAAAAATGCAAAAAGAACAAGAAGAACGTGAAAGAAAACTTAAAGAGCAACAAGATTTAGAATCATTCTTAAATAATATAAAGAAACAAAGAAAAGAATCTGAAAAGAAATCTAAATATATAGATGAAATTATGGGAGAGATAGATATAACTAGTGCTGAAAATACAAAAACAAAATTTGAACCATCAAAAGTAGTTATTGAAAAACCAATTCAAATAATTGAGGAACCAATTAAAACAGTTGAAGAACCAGTTCGTGTAGTAGAAGAACCAATAGAAGAAATTGAGGAACAACAATTAGAAATATCTGAAGACTCATTAAACCCAGTATATAATATCGAGCCAACATCAACGATTGATGAAGAACCATCTATCGAAGATAAAGGAGAAGTAATTTCAACTATAGATAATGAAGACTTATCACTAGCTGATGAACAAAGTAAAGATTTTGAAAATGAATTAAAAGAAATATTTGATATTTCAGAAGAAATAGAACAAATATTTAAAACAAAGAATTATGAATCTGAATCAACTATTAAACAAGAAGATTATGTACCAAATGTTATAGAAGATGATGTAATTTTATACGTTAAAAAGAATAAAAAAAATAACAGAACTAATTTAATAAAAGAAGATTCTAAAAAAAATAAATCTATAAAGGAATTAATTGCTGATTTTGAGGAACCACTTGATTTAGATGAAATTGATTTTAGTTTTGAAGATTATGAAATAGAAACAAAATCAAAGCAAAAATGTAAAAAGATTAATTAAATTAATCTTTTTTTGTTGCAAATTCTTGTTAAACATGTTATTATTATAGTAGAGTGTAGGCGCACTAAAGTAAGTTTTGTATGTATGGGAGGTAATATAATGGAAAATGTAATGGAAAATACATATGAAGTGATAGAAAAAATAATGAATCTCTATTATGAAAAAGATAAGGAAAATAAAGAACTTTTCAATAAAAAAGAAAATGATACTATAAGATTAAATAAAGAACTTTCTGAATTTCAAGATAAAAAAATGAAAAGAATTGATTTTTTAACAAGAAAATTACAAGATTTGGACAAAGAAAAAGAAAGTGCAATAAATAAATATTTTCAATCTGAATTAGAAGCAGGGCAACAACAAAGTGTAAATGCAAATGTAAATCAAGATGTAAAAGAACAACAATATCAACAACAAATTGCTCAAATTGATTCAAAATTAAATGAAATTAGTTCTAAAGAAGAAAAAAGAAATGAATTAATGAAAAAAATAGCAGATTATAAAGCACATAAAAATGATAGATATCAGATTTATTTAAGTTCATGTTCAGTAAATAGACAAATAAGTCAAGTTGAATTAGAAGCCTTAAAAACAAAATTCATGGCTAAAGATAAAAAAGAATTAATGGACATGCTTGAAAATTTATATAGTTTAACTGAAGAACTAATGGAAAAAAATGCACTTGAGTCACAATTAAATGCTATAAAATTAGAAAGAAAAAAAGAATTTGGAGAAAATGTTCCTACAGGTTTTGAACTACACAAAGCTGAATATCATGAACAAAAAATAAGAGCAATGTTTGATAAAGAATATGATAACCAAAAGAAATTAATTATGAATGAGTTAGCAGAACTTGAAAATGAATCAGATTTTGAAAAGAAATTAAAAGAAGAATTAAATTCTGTAGCTACTATGCCAAATTATAATAATGTTTATTTAAAAGAAATGTTTGATTTTAAATATGAAGCAAGAAAAATTTTGGGAAAAGCAAAAACTAAAATAGAGTGTGAATTAGCAGAAAAAAATATGGAAAAGTCAGATATTCTTGATGGAGTATCATCAGAGTTAAAGAATAAATATCTAAAAAGAGATGATATTGCAAATGAATTTGTAAATTTACCAAACCAATTAGATGATAATAAAAATCCAATCAATGAAGAAGAAAGAAATAAATTAAAAAATCAATTAAGTCAAATTCAATTAGAAATTGCAGAAATAGAGAAGATACATGGAGAGGCTGTTTTAGAAGCTAATAAAGTATCAAAAGTTATAGATAATTTAAATAAACTTATGGAAATAATAAATAAGAGTTTAAATGCTATTCAACCAAATAGTGGAGAAATAGCTGCATTTACAACAATGTTGACTACAGAAGAAGAACAAGAATATAATAGAAGAAAAGATATAAATAAGAAATTTGACATTAGTGAAGACCAATTCTTACTAGATGGAGATAACGTAACCTTTACTGGAGGCGGAACTGTTAAATTCTAGGGGAATATAATTTAAATTACTGGTAAAAATGCCAGTAGTTTTTTAAATCTTATTTGTAATAAAAAATTAGATAATACTACTTGAAAAGATGTAAAAATAGTGATAAAATTAATATGGTGATGATATGTATAATCGTGGTTTTACATTAGTCGAACTTACTGCAATAATAGTTATTTTGGCGATTATATTTTTAATATCTTTTCCTAACTTGTTAAATATATCAAAAAATGATGAGAAAAAATTATATGAATCAATGAAAAATGACTTATGCAAAGCAGGTGAAACATATATATATTCCAATCTAAATGATTTTGATATACTTGAAGAAGGAAAAAAGATACAAATACCTATAGAAGATTTAATAAAAAATAATTTAGTCGATAAAAACAAAAAGAATCCAAAAACTAAAAATAATGTAGGCCAAGATGAATTAATATATACTGTACTTACAGATGGAACATTAGAATGCGAATATGTTGAATTTAAGAAGGAAGGGTAATTATGTTGGAAAAAGGTCAAATAATAAAATTAGATGATAATAAAGAGTATATGGTAGTAGACATTATAGAACTACACAGTATAAAATATGTTTATTTAGTTACAACTATTAAACCTATAGATATTTTAATAGCTACTGTTAAGTCAGAAAATGGAAACATATCTTTAGATGAAGTAAAAGATAATAATGAATTAGATTATGTATTAAGTAGTTTTGGACTTAAAAAAGATGAATAAATAAAAACAGGAGGTATAATATGGAAGGTGCTAAAGAAAGAGTAAATCAAATTATAGAATCTTTAAATAATAATCAATATGATTCTGATGAAATAAGAAATATGACAAGAGAATTAATTCAAATACGTGAAGAATTAATTAATGAAAAAGATTTGCTAAAATATGAAAGATTAAATGCCTTATTAGATTTAAGAGAAAAAGAAGCAAAAGGTGAAGTAGTAGATTACAGCAATATTGAAAAAATAGAAACTACAATGAAAGATATAGATTCAATTTTAGATGTTATAAGCGAAAATTTAAAATTAATTGATTCTAAAAAAGATATTATTTTTTCAAAACCAAAGGATACACAAAATGATAATTTTTCACATGAAGAACCAATAGTTGAACCTGTAGTAGAAGAACCAGTAGAAACTAGACAATTTATAGAAGAATCACAAATTCCAACGGAAAATAATGAATTAACACTTGAAAATTCTTTAGAATCAGAAAATATTGATTTAAAAGATGCTATAGAACCACCAGTAATAGAAGAAACTGAAGAAACTATAGGAGAGCCAGTTCTTGATACAAATGTAGTAGAAGAACCAGTAATAGATGAGGTTCAAGTACCAGAAGAACCAATAAGTGATGAAATTGAACAACCAGTAATCGATGAGATTCAAGATATAAATGTCGATAAATTTCCAACTTTAACTGACGATGAAATTGAATTTTTAGATAGAAAAGATGTAATTATTCCAAGCAAAAAAGATTTTGAGGTTAACATAGATTATAGTAAAAATACTTACGATGAAGACAATGAAACAACTGGAGATAAAATATACGATGTTAAAGATAATGAAAAAGATGATTTTCTAGATTTTAGTTTACCAATAGAAATAGAAGAAAATGTAGATGAAGTTGAAGATGAGGTCGTAGTAGATAATATGGAAAATTTATGTGAACAAATTTATTATGACATTATCTCTAATATGGAAACATTAGAAACAATAAAATTAGACAAAACTGAAAGTGGTAAATTACAATTTAATAACGATATTGAAAACTATTTTGATGGAGAAATAGATACAACTATAGATTTCGCATACGGTGAATTTATTAAAATTGATGATATAGATGAAGCAATTCAAAAATATTATAATAAAGATAAAGGTAAAAAATATGTTGTAACTGAACAAAATAAAACATTTAATATATCTGCATCTAAAATAAAGAAAATAAATAAAGTATTAAAAACTCGTAGTATAATTGAACTTGTTAAAAATAATAAATTAAGTGAAAGTGATATAAAAAGAGTTTATGGTAAAAATAGAAATTCTAAAAAAGTATATAAACTTGGTGAGGTAGATACAAACGCTAAAGCAGGAGTATATATTCAAAAAGAAGAAATGATAGCTGTATTAGATAATGTATTAAAATCTCAAAGTAAAAAATTAGAATGGTTAAAAAATATTAAAGATAAATTTACAAAGAAAAAACAATTAACTAGACAATAAGGTACTGTAATTAGTACCTTTTTTTATTAAAAATATTTTAAATTATATTTATTTTTGATATACTATTATATGGTGGTAGTATGGACATAAAAATGCAAAAACTTATAGAAAAATTAAATTTATCAAGTGATTGTATAAATGAACTTAAAACAGGTAAATTAATTAAAATAGTTGGTAATAATACTAAAACAAAATATAATTTTTATATAGAAATTGATAATAATATTACAGTAGAAAGTTTTAAAGAATTTAAGGAAAAATTAAATGAATCTTTTAAAAATATAGAAAGTGTAAACATAGTTTTTAGCGTTCGTAATTTAACATACAATTTAATAAATGATTATTATAAAATGATAATAGAATATTATTCAGAAGAAAGTACAATGCTTAAAAGTTTTAAAGATAATAAAGTAGAATATGAAAATAATATATTAAATATATATGTAAATAATGTTGCTGAACAAAAAAAAATAGAAGAATATAAATTAAAAATAGAAGAATTTTTTTATAGATTAGGTTATAATAATATCAATTTAAACATTATTAACTCTGATATTAATGAAAATGAAGAAGACTTCGAAATAAATACAGTAGATGTAGATTTATCAAATATAAATCAACAAAATAAAAAAGAAAATTATCAAGCAAATTGGAAAAAGAATTATACTCCTAAAAAAATAGAAACAGTTGATGATCCAAACGTAATATTAGGTAATGTGATAGATACTTATGTTTCTAGAATTGATTCAATAACAGGTAAAATACCTCTTATCGCAATCGATGCGGAAATATTTGGAATTGAAGTTAAAGAAACAAAAACAGATTTTAGAATAATAACTTTAAAACTTACAGATAAAACTGATAGTATATTTGCTAAAATATTTGTAAATGGTGATGAAGAAACAAAAAGAATATCTAAATTACTTAAAGTAGGTAATTGGTATAAATTTAGAGGTTCAGTAAAAGATGACAAATATTCAAATGAAGATGTACTTAATATAAATGATATAAACATAAGTGAACATGTAGAAGAAAAATTAGTTGATGATGCTCCTATTAAAAGAGTCGAACTACATGCTCATACTATGATGAGTCAAATGGATGGTGTCACTAAACTTGATTTGGGTAAACATACTTGTGAACTTGTATCAAGAGCAATCGATATGGGTTATAGGGGAGTAGCAATTACAGATCATAATGGTTGTCAAGCATTTCCAATCGCATATGGTATAATAAATTCATATAATAAAAAAATAGAAGATCCAAAAGATCATTTTAAAGGTTTATATGGTACTGAACTTACACTTGTAGATGATACAGTAAATATAGTAGTAAGAACATGTGATACTCCACTTAATGGAACAACATATGTAGTATTTGATACAGAAACAACAGGATTTAATGCAGCAGGTGGAGATCAAATGATTGAAATAGGTGCGGTTAAAATATGTGATGGAAGTATAATAGATAGATTCGATGAATTAATAGATCCTAAAAGACATATACCAGATAAAATAACAGAACTTACTAATATAACAGATGATATGGTAAAAGGTAAAGAAACAGAAGAAGAGGTAACTAAAAAATTCTTAAAATGGGCTGGAGATTTACCTATGGTAGCTCATAATGCTAAATTCGATATATCTTTTATAGAAATGTCAATGAAAAAATATAATTTAGGTGAATTTAAAAACACAGTAATAGATACATTAGAACTTTCAAGAACTCTCGATCAAAGTTTTGCAAGACATAATCTATCCGCACTTGTAAAAAGATATAATGTACCTTGGGAAGAAGATGCACATCATAGAGCAGATTACGATGCAGAGGGTACAGCTTTAGTATTTAGTAAAATGTTACAAAAATTAACTATACAAAATTTTAAAACAATACGTGATTTAGATAAATTAATATCTAAAGATGAAATATATAAATTTGGTAGAACATATCATTTTAATGCAATTGCAAAAAATAAAGTAGGTTTAAAAAATCTATTCAAAATAATTTCATTAGCAAACACTACTTATTTATATAAAACACCTAGAATACTTAGAAGTAAATTAGAAGAATTAAGAGAAGGTTTACTTATAGGAAGCGGGTGCTACGAATCAGAGGTATTTATAGAAGCAAGAAGCAAAGATGGAGAAGAATTAACAAATATTATAAATTTTTATGATTATGTTGAGGTCCAACCACCAGAGGTATATAATCATTTAATACAAACAGGAGATTTTAAAGATGAAATAGAACTACAAAATCATATAAGAAAAATAGTAAATGCTACAAAAGAATCAGGAAAAATTATAGTAGCTACTGGAGATGTACATCATTTTACAAGAGAAGATAAAATATATCGAGAAATAATAATAAATCAAAAAGTACCTGGTGGAGGAAGACATCCACTAGCTAAAAATAGTATAACTAAAATACCTTCACAACACTTTCGTACTACTCGTGAAATGCTAGATGACTTTGAATTTTTAGGAGAAGATTTATCATACGAAATAGTTGTAGAGAATACTAATAAAGTTCTTGATATGGTAGAAGAAATAGAGGTAATAATAGATACAGGTGGTATTCCTTTTTCGCCACGTGTAAAAAGTGATGATGGAAATAGTTATTTGGATTGTCCAAGAGTTGTAACAGATCTTGTTTATGAAAAAGCAAAAGAATGGTATGGAGATCCACTACCACATAACATAGAAGGTAGAATAGCAACAGAACTTTATGGAGATATATTATATAAATATTGTAAAGAAAAATTAGAGAAAGAAAATTTAAATGAACAAGAATTAGAAGATAAAATATATTCTAATGTGCATGAAATTATACTTAAAGGTTTCGATAATGTAAAGAAGAATTTAAGTGAATATTTAAAAGAAAAATGGACTGAAGAAGATGGAGAACTTAATGATAAATCATTAGAAAAAAAATTAAAGAAAAATTTAGGTGGTATAATTGGAGGAGGATTCGATCCAATATATTTAATTGCTCAAAGATTAGTTAAACATTCAAATGATGATGGATATTTAGTAGGTTCACGTGGCTCCGTTGGATCAAGTTTTGTTGCAACCATGATGGGAATAACAGAGGTAAATCCACTACCTGCTCATTATCGTTGTTTAAATTGTAAGCATAGCATATTTAAAGATGATAATGGAAATGAACTTGGAGCAACTTATTCAAGTGGATTTGATTTACCAGATAAAAAATGTCCAAAATGTGGAGAACTCTTATATAAAGATGGACAGGATATGCCTTTTGCAACATTCTTAGGATTTAACGCAGATAAAGTACCAGATATAGACCTTAACTTTTCAGATTTAAATCAAGCTTCAGCTCATGAATATACAAAAGTATTATTCGGCGTAGATAATGTATATAGAGCTGGTACAATAGGTACAGTAGCCGATAAAACTGCGTATGGATTTGTAAAAGGATATTGCGAAGATAAAAATATAGTAATGCGTTCAGCTGAAATAGAAAGACTTGCAATTGGTTGTACGGGTGTAAAAAGAACCACTGGTCAACATCCAGGAGGAATAGTAGTTGTACCAGATTATATGGAAGTTTCAGACTTTACCCCATTTCAATATCCTGCAGATGATCCTACAAGTGCTTGGAGAACAACTCATTTTGATTATCACGCAATAGATCAAGATTTACTTAAACTAGATATATTAGGACATTCAGATCCAACACAACTTCGTATGATACAAGATTTAACAGGAATGGATATATTAACAGTACCTCTTGATGACAAAGAAACAATGAGTATATTTACAGATACTAGTGCTTTAGGAGTAACTAACGAACAAATCATGTGTCCAACAGGAACACTTGGTATACCAGAATTTGGAACTCCATTTACAATAAATATGGTGTATGAAACAAAACCAACAACATTTGCAGAATTAATTAAAATATCAGGACTTTCACACGGAACTGATGTTTGGTTAGGAAATGCACAAGAATTAATAAAAAATAACATAGTACCATTTAAAGAGGTTATAGGATGTCGTGATGATATAATGGTATATCTTATGTACCATGGAGTTGAACCTATAAAAGCATTTAAAATAATGGAATTTGTACGTAAAGGAAGAGCCTCTAAAGATCCTGAAACATGGGCTTCTCATAAAGAAACTATGGAAAAAGCAGGAATAGAAAACTGGTTTATAGATTCATGTGGTAAAATAAAATACATGTTCCCTAAAGCTCATGCAGCCGCATATGTAATAAGTGCATTTAGAATAGCGTGGTATAAAGTACATATGCCAGTATATTTTTACGCATCATGGTTAACTAGTAAAGCAACCGATGTAGATGTTGAAACAATGATAAAAGGATATGACGCTATAAAAGAAAAAATAATAGAAATACAAAATAAAGGTTACGATGCGACAAATAAAGAAATGGGACAACTTGAAAGTTTAAAAGTATGTTTAGAAGCAACCGCACGTGGTATTAAATTTTTACCAATTGATCTTGATAAAAGTAATTCATTGGAATGGGGAGTTAGAGATGATACATCTATATATCCACCATTTTCAAGTATTGATGGATTAGGTGATACAGCTGCTAATAATATAGTAGAAGAAAGAGAGAAAAGACCATTTTTAAGCATAGAAGAGTTTCAACATAGAGCTAAAATATCAGCATCTTTATTAGAAAAAATGAAATCTATGGGAATTTTTGAAGGAATGAATGAGTCAAATCAATTAAGTTTATTTGATTTTTAAAAAAATATATATTAAATTTTATGAAAATGTGTTAAAATTATAATGGAGGTAGAAAAATGAAAAAAATAATTTTAGTGGCTTTACTAATGACATTACTTGTTACAGGCTGTGGTAAAAAAGAAGATAAAGGAAACACAGATAAAAAAGATGAAAATGCTGTAAATGAAAAAGATCAAAATGTTAAAAGTTTTGAAGATCAAACAATAGAAGGTATATTAATAAGTGATTTTAATTTAAATTTTGTAGATAATATTACTGATATTTATGCAAAAGTTAAAAATACAACTGAAGAAGATAAAAGAGTAGAACAAATCAATATAGTTTTAACTGATAAAGACGGAAAAGAAGTTAACACAATGTTCTATCTTGGAAGAACAATAAAAGCAGGTGAAGAAATTCAAGTTCAATCTTCTATTACAGGAAATGTAGCCACATCAACAAAAGTAAATTATGAGATTCAATTTTAAGATTCAGAATTAATTCTGAATCTTTTTTGGGATTTAAGGTTGTAAAAATTTATATTAAGTGGTATTATTAGTATAGATAGAAGAGTAAGAGATAAGCTTCTATTAGAGTGAAAGGAATGAAAATATGAAAGAGATAAAACAAACAAATATGAGTAGGGGGGGGGGTACTTTACACTAGAAAAGTAAAGGCATTCACCCTAATAGAACTTTTAGCTGTAATAGTAATATTAGCTATAATAGCAGTCATAGCTACTCCAATAATATTAGGAGTAATAAATGATTCAAAATATAAAGCATTTAAAATAAGTTTAAACAATATAGAACACGCATATGAACTTTATGCTGCTCAAAATAATATTGAACCCGGAACAGAAATAGATATAAGTAAATTACCTCTTGATTCTAAAAATCTAAAAGGTAAAGTATTCTTAAATGAAGAAGGTAAAGTAGAATTAAAAGAGGTAACCGATGGGACATATAGTGCGGAAGGAACACTAGATGATTTAAGCATGCTTAAAGGAACAGTAGAAGATTTGTCAGCAAATCGTTTAGATGTAGAAGCAACTCTAAGTTTAAAATCAAATAGTATAATAGTAACAGTAGAAACAAAAGAAGGATACCCAACAAGTTATAGTTATCAAATAACAGGACCAGATGACTATAAAAAGGAAGCAAATAACTTAAAAGAAAGTAAATATACATTTGATAAATTAAATTTAAATACAGAATATAGTATAAAAGTAACAGTAAAAAATAAAGCTAATTTAACAAAAGAAATAACAAAGACAATAAAAACAGAATTGGTGTTAGAACCAGAATTAGGAAATTTAATACCAGTAGTATATAAAAATAATAACTGGGTAGTAGTAGATACAACAAAAGATAAATGGTATGATTATGAAAATCAAGAATGGGCTAATGCAGTAATATTAAATGACGGGATAAATAAAATAGCAGGACAAGAATTAAATTTAGAAACAGATGTAAGAGCAATGTTTGTATGGATACCAAGATATGAATATAAAATAGAAGGACCATATGGAAAAGGTGGAGTAAGTGCAGAAAGTCCAGGAGAAATAGAGGTAAACTTTATATCAAAAGATGTTGTATATGAAAATACAAATAATAGTGGATATAGAGTACACCCAGCATTTACATTTGACTCTCAAGAATTATCAGGAATATGGGTAGGAAAATTCGAAACAAGTCATACAACATTATCGTCATTAATAAGTAACAATCTAGGATGTAGTAATAATAATTGTGCTAATGCAGATGGACTTAGAATATTACCAAATGTAGAATCATTAAGATATAATAATATATCAAATTCATTTTATGCAGCACAGTCAATGGATAATAGATTAAATATACCTGGGGATTTACACATGATGAAGAATAGTGAATGGGGAGTAGTAGCATATCTATCACAAAGTAAATATGGAATAAATAAAGAAATTGCAGTAAACGATAGTAGTAGTTATCTAACAGGTGGAGGAGATTATGTAACAAATGTAGCCCAATCAACAACAGAAAATATAACTGGGATATATGATATGAGTGGAGGTTCATATGAGATGGTGATGGCATATTATGAACCAGCATACCAAACAAATCCAGATTTAAATTTACAATGGGGTTCAAATGAATCTACGAATTGGGCAGAATTCACACAAAAAATAGATTCCAAATATTACGATAGTTATACAAGTACTACTCCAGAAGAAGCATGCGGTGGAGAGATATGTTATGGACATGCAATTTCAGAAACAACAGGATGGTATAGTGACTATATGCATTTTTGGTCTTCCACAAATCCATGGATTGATCGTGGCGGTGGAAACTCTAACAATGTTTTTACTGGAATATTTGCGAGTGGTTTTAACTTTGGTGAAGAGCGAAGCTTTAATTCATTCCGTATAGTATTAACTCCAGTTGCATAAGCAAAAAACTTTTTTATTTAATAAATTAAGATATTTTTAAAGAGAATATAACTATTAAAAAAATATTTAAAATTTTTAATAAAATTACAGTTTTTAAATATTTTAACAAAAAAATAAATAATAATATAAAAAAATAATTACAGAAACTAAATTTCTGTAATTTTAATATAACAAAAACAAAAATGTCATGCTTTGACATATCTAATTTAATATGGTATAAAAATTAAATAAATTAATTATTATATTTTCAATGACAATTAATTGTAAATATAAAGTAAAAATATTCTTTTTATTTAAAAATAATGTTATAATATTAGTATGAATTATAGATGGAGCTGAAAGGTATGACAAAGAAGAAAAAAAGAAAAGATGAGAATAAGGAACAAAGTGGATATGTGGTAGAACTTAAAGGAATATTCCTTTTGCTTGTAGCAATCATAGGTTTATGTCCTTTTGGTATAGTAGCCAATTTTATAAAAGGATTTTCATGCTTTTTATTTGGAACACTATGGGCAGTATTTTTAGTTTTTATAGGCGTAATAGGTTGCTATATAATAGTAAAAAGAAAATATCCTAAAATATTAACAGGTAAAACAGTAGGAATTTTTGTCATATTAGTAGGTATACTTACACTTTTACATATAAGTTATATTAATAATGAACAATTAAAAATTGATCCTAATAATTTTAAATTTATTGATGATTCTATAAAAGTAATTAAAGAAACTACAGATAATGTAATGAAAAGTATAAAAGACAGTGTATGGTGTGTTGAAACAGGTGGAGGAATAATTGGTGCGATATTTATAAGTCTATTTACTACACTTTTAACACTCAATGGTACTAAATTTATTTGTATTGCTTTAATAATATGTGGTTTAATAATTTATACAGGAGTATCATTATACGAGGTATTAAAAAATACTGGAGATAAGGTTAAAAATGTAGCAAATAAAGTTCATATTAACAAAGAAAAACATACTAAAGAACCAGATAAAGAAGAAAAAGAAGAAATAAAAGAGGTTATAGAAGACTTACCAGTAGAAGAAAAATCTGCACTCATAATGACACATAATGATGAAGGTGAGGTAATAAATAAAAAATATGTTTTCCCACCTCTCTCTCTTTTAAATAAATCAACAAAATCAGATGGTAAAGAAAATGATCTTGCAATAAAAAATAATATTCCAATACTTATACAAGTTTTAAAAGATTTTGGTATTGAAGCTCATGTTGTAGATACCCATGTAGGCCCTGCAGTAACACAGTATGAACTTGAAATAAAAGCTGGAACTAAAGTAAGTAAAATACTTAGTTTAAATAGGGAAATTGCTTTAGCTCTTGCAGCAAAAGATGTACGTATTCAAGCTCCTATTCCAGGTAAAAATACTATAGGTATAGAACTTCCTAATAAAAATATATCTATGGTATCTGTTCGCGAGGTATTAACTAGTGTACCTGCATCAAAATCAAATTCAAAATTACTTGCTGTATTAGGTAGAGATATTATGGGTAATCCACAATGGATGGAAATAAATAAAACTCCACACCTTTTAGTAGCAGGTTCAACTGGTAGTGGTAAATCAGTATGTATAAATAGTATATTAGCATCTATTCTCATGCGTAGTAAACCAGATGAGGTAAAGTTAGTACTTGTGGATCCTAAAAAAGTAGAACTTTCAATATATAATGGTATTCCACATTTACTTGCTCCAGTTGTAACAGATCCAAAACGTGCGAATATTGCTTTAAAAAGAATTGTCTCAGAAATGGAAAGACGTTATGATGTCTTTGAGGACAGTAAAACTAAAAATATTGAAAGTTATAATGCTTATATAGATAAAAAGAATGAAGGACTTCCAGATAGTGAAAAAGAAAAACATATGCCATTTATAGTAGTAATAATAGATGAACTTGCAGATTTGATGTTAGTTGCTGCAAAAGAGGTAGAAGATTCTATTATGCGTATAACACAGATGGCTCGTGCAGCTGGAATACATTTGATAGTAGCAACACAAAGACCATCTACAGATGTAATTACAGGAGTTGTTAAAGCAAATATTCCATCGCGTATATCTTTTGCTGTATCGAGTGGTATAGACTCAAGAACTATACTTGATATGACAGGCGCTGAAAAATTACTTGGAAAAGGTGATATGTTATTTTTACCACAAGGAACTAATTCACCTTTACGTATACAAGGAACTTTTATTTCAGAAGAAGAAACTAAAGCACTCGTAGATTTTGTATGTGCACAACAAAAAGCTCATTATGATGAAACACTTACAATGGATGAAGAAGAAAAAGGTGCGACAACTATGACAGAAAATAAAGATGATTATGAAGAACCTTTATATAATGAAATAGTAGAATTTGTAATTAGTCAAGGAAAGGCTAGCGCATCACTCCTTCAAAGAAGATTTCGTCTAGGATATAATAGGGCTGCAAGATGTATAGATTTACTTGAAGAAAGAGGAATTGTTGGACCTCCTAATGGAGCAAAACCTCGTGAGGTTTTAGCTAAAAATGAAGATCAAGAATAATATTCGACAAAATAAAACTGCTTATTAAGTTACAATAAAAATGGTGATAATATGAAGAAGTATATGGTTACATTTTTAAGTGCTTTAATAATCGGTTTTTTTCTTGCTAATTTTTTTATAAAACAATATAAAAATAATACAGGTATAAAAGTGGCTTTAAATAATGAAGAATTATATTTTATTCAATATGGAGTTTTTTCTAGTAAAGAAAGTATGGAAGAAAATACATTAGAATTACAAAACTATGTATATAATATAGAAGACGATTTATATTATGTATATGTTGGAATAACTAAAGATAGTTCTATAGCAGATAAAATAGTAGATTATTATAAAAAATTAAATTATGAAACAATTATAAAAGAATTTAATATTCAAAATAAAGAATATTTAACATTACTAGATAATTATGATAAAGTTTTAAAAGATACAAATGATGATACTGTTATTGCTTCCATTTTAAATCAAGCATTAATGAAATATGAGGAGGTAGTAATAAATGGGAGTTAAAATTAAAGATATACCTATTAGTGATAGACCATGTGAAAGATTGATAGAGCACGGTGCAGAAGCACTAAGTAATGAAGAATTAATTGCTATAATATTTAAAACAGGCTTGAGAGGTACATCTGCAAAAGATTTAGCAACCTTTCTTTTAAGTGAAGTTGGAAATATAAAAAAAATGAATGATATAAATTATGAATATTTAAAAAAAATAAAAGGTATTGGACAAAGTAAAGCTTGTAATTTATTAGCTGCTATAGAACTTGGTAAAAGAATAAATAGAGAAATAGATACTATAAAAAATGTAAAATTAAACAATACAGGATTAGTGTATAAATTTTATAAAGATAAATTAGGAGATAAAAAGCAGGAGCACTTTTATGCAGTATACCTTGATAATCAAAAGAAGATAATAGGAGATAAATTGCTTTTTATAGGTACTATTAATTATAGTTTAGTTCATCCACGTGAAGTTTTTAAGGAAGCTTATTTACTTGGTGCATCTTCAATAATATGCGTACATAATCACCCAAGTGGTAATCCAATTCCAAGTAAACAAGATTTTGATGTAACAAACACTTTAATATCAGTAGGTAAAATATTAGGTATAAAAGTATTAGATCACATAATAATATGTAAAAATAATTACTATAGTTTTTTGGAAAATAATGATATAGCCTTTTAAAAAAAAATAATATATATTATAATAAAGTTGGTGATATAATGAAACAGAAAAATAAAAATAAAAAATATATAATTTTTCTTATAATAGTTCTTCTTTTAACACTGCTAGGTGTAACAGCGCATAATATAAACAAAGAAAAAGATTTAAATTTTTTTGAAAAAGCACTTACAGATACTACTACATTTATAGAAAAAATTTTTAATACACCTATAGAATACATAAAGAAAAAAGTAAAAGAAACAAAAGAAACTAAAAAAATGTATAAAGAATATGATAAATTAAAAAAGCAAGTAGAAAAAACAGAACTTTATTATAGTCAAATAAAAGAGCTTCAAAAAGAGGTAACAGATTTAAAATCTACATTAGAACTTAATTCTACATTATCTGAATATACATATATAAATGCAACAGTTGTAAATAGAAATATAGGTTATTGGTATAATTCACTAAAGATAGATAAAGGTAGTAAAAATGGAGTAAAAAAAGGTGATGCTGTAATAAATCCAGATGGTTTAATAGGAAAAATAACAAATGTAAGCAACTTTTCATCTTCAGTAAAATTACTTACTACAGATGAGTTAAGTAATAAAATATCAGTTAAAATAGAAATAGACGATAATGAATATTTGTATGGATTATTAATCGGATATGATAAAGAAAAAAAAGTATATAAAATAGAAGGAATTACAGATTCAAATTCAGTTGATTTAGATGATATTGTAACTACGACAGGACTTACAGATTATTTTCCAAGTGGAATCCTTATAGGAAAAGTATCTAAAGTGGTAAAAGATGAATATGATTTAAATAGTATAATAGAGGTTAAACCTACAGTTAATTTTGAAAATATAAGTATAGTAACTATTTTAAATAGAGAGGCTAGTGAATAATGGTATATATTATTATAATATTTTCCATTTTATTTGAATCAGCAATTTCAAATGTAGTTAATTTATATTCATTATTTTTTCCACTTTTTTTGATAACTAGTTTGTCTATTCTTTATCCATACTTTAAAGGTAAAACACAAAAATTTATAATAACTTGTACTATATGTGGTTTTATTTATGATTTAGTTTTTACTCATTCATTATTTGTAAATACGATAAGTTTTAGTTTGATTTCTTTATTTATAATGCTTTGTTACAATTATATAAATTATAATATAGTAAGTTCGGGATTTATAAACATAATAACTATTACAATTTATCAAACTATTCATTATTTTTTGTTATGTATTTTAGATTATTTAAAATTTAATGAAATTAATTTACTTAAATGCATACTATCATCTATTATTTTAAATTTAATATATGGAATTATAATTTATCTATTTATGAAATTAGTATATAATAAAATAAAAAAAGATTAAAAACTTGCAGAAATTAAAAAACTGCATTTTTTATGTGCAGAATTTACGTACAAATATTCGTAAAAAGTATTGACAAACTATTTTTTGTTTAGTATAATATATATGTAAATTGAAGGAGGAAATTAAATGTTAAAGTCAACATCAACTGATAAAACATTGGATAAAGTCTTATCAGATATAGAAAAACAATTTGGTAAAGGTGCAGTAATGAAACTTGGTGAAAGAGAACATCAAAAAATAGATACTATATCTAGTGGTTCTATTTCTCTTGATATTGCACTCGGTATAGGTGGATATCCTAAAGGAAGAATTATAGAAATATTTGGGCCAGAATCAAGTGGTAAAACTACTTTCGCGCTTCATGCTATAGCAGAGGCACAAAAAAATGGTGGTAGGGCAGCATTTATAGATGCAGAACACGCATTAGATCCTGTTTATGCATCTAAACTTGGTGTAAATATAAATGAATTGTTATTATCACAACCTGATAATGGAGAGCAAGCACTTGAAATATGTGAAGCTCTTGTTAGAAGCGGTGCGATTAGTATAATTGTAATAGATTCAGTAGCCGCTTTAGTACCACAAGCTGAAATAGAAGGTGAAATGGGTGATTCACATGTAGGTCTTCAAGCTAGACTTATGTCTCAAGCTTTAAGAAAATTATCTGGAATTGTAAATAAAACTAATACTGTAGTAATATTTATAAATCAATTACGTGAAAAAGTAGGTGTTATGTTTGGAAATCCAGAGGTAACACCGGGAGGTAGAGCGCTTAAATTTTATTCATCTATACGTCTTGAGGTTAGAAAAGGTGAACAGATTAAGCAAGGTACTAGTTCAATAGGAAATAGAACAAATATTAAAGTTGTAAAAAATAAAATGGCTCCACCTTTTAAGAGTTGTTCAGTAGATATTATATATGGAGAAGGAGTTTCACTTAATGGAGAAATAGTAGATTTAGGTGTAGAATCTAAAGTATTAGAAAAAAGTGGTGCTTGGTATTCATATAATGGTGAAAAAATTGGTCAAGGTAAAGAAAATGTTAAGGATTGGTTAAAGAAAAATCCAAAACAAAAAGAAGAAATCGAAAAGAAGGTAAGAAATTATTTTGATAATAATGATTCTCTTCAAATAGGAAATATTGAACAAGAAGATGATTCATTAGATTTCTTGGATGAAAGTGAATAATTTAAAACGACTATTTAGTCGTTTTTATTGTATTAATTAAAAATTTCTGTTTTTTCTTGATTTATTTTTATCAATCAATTATAATTAATATAGAGTGTGAAACACTTAAAGAAATGGAGGAATAGTATGCCAAATATTATAATCTCCATTTTGCTAGTCCTAATTGGACTTATTGTTGGAATAGTCGTAATGTTTATAGTTAATCTTATTAGAAAAAATTCTGCAACAGATAATGCTGATAAGATTTTAGAAAATGCTCGAAATGAAGCAGAAAAGATAAAAAAAGATTCTATTTTAGAAGCAAAAGAAGAAATAAATGAATTAAAAATAAAATCTGATGAAGAAATAAAAGAAAAAAAAGCAGAAATTAAGGAATCTGAAAATAGACTCCTCAATCGTGAAGAAAGTATAGATAGAAGAGATCAAAATCTTCAAAAGAGAGAAAGTTCATTAGATGAAAAAGAGCAAGAATTACTAAATAAACAAAAAGATATTCAAGAACAAGAAGCAAATTTGGAGAAAATTAAAGAACAAGAAGAAAAAAAATTAGAAGAAATAAGTGGCTATACAAAAGATAAAGCAAAAGAACTGGTTATGAAAAATGTTGAAGATGCTATGACTATTGAGATAGCTTCATACATCAAAGAAAAAGAAGCAGAAGCAAAATTAGAGGTAGATAAAAAATCTAAAACTATGCTTGTTGAAAGTATGCAAAAATATGCTAGTGATGTAGTAGAAGAGCAAACTGTTACTGTAGTAGATTTACCAAATGATGAAATGAAAGGTAGAATAATTGGTAGAGAAGGTAGAAATATAAGAACAATAGAGTCAGTAACTGGAGTAGACTTGATAATTGATGATACACCTGAAGCAATAGTTTTATCTTCTTTTGACCCTTTAAGAAGGGAAATTGCTCGTATTACTATAGAAACATTAATTAAAGATGGAAGAATTCATCCATCAAGAATAGAAGAAATATACGATAAAACTTGTAAAGAGATGAAAGAAAAAATAATGGAATATGGTCAAAATGCATTATTTGAACTAGGAATTACAAAAGTAGAACCAGAATTAATAGAATTAATTGGTAAGTTAAATTTTAGAACTAGTTATGGTCAAAATGCACTTAGACATTCCATTGAAGTAGCTCAATTAACAGGAATAATGGCTGGTGAGATAGGTGAAAATGTACCGCTTGCTAAAAGAGCTGGATTACTTCATGATATTGGTAAAGCTATAGATCATGAGGTAGAAGGAAGCCATGTAGAAATAGGTTCTAATATAGCTAAAAAATATAAAGAAAATGATGTAGTAATAAATGCAATAGAATCTCATCATGGAGATGTAGAAGCAAACAATATAATTTCATCACTTGTCGCAATTGCTGATACCCTTTCAGCATCCCGTCCAGGAGCAAGAAATGATTCACTTGAAAATTATATTCAAAGACTTCAAGCACTCGAGTCTATTGCGAACGATCAAAAAGGTGTAGATACAGCATTCGCAGTTCAAGCAGGTAGAGAAATTAGAGTAATAGTAAAACCAGAAGAAATAAGCGATATTGAAAGTCATAAAGTTGCTCGTGATATTAAAAATCGTATAGAAGAAGAGTTACAATATCCGGGAACAATAAAAGTTACAGTAGTTAGAGAAACTAGAGCAATAGAAGAAGCAAAATAACTTCTTCTTTAATTTTAAAAAAATACTTGTAAATATGTTTAAAATGTGGTAGAATTAATAACGTGATCCGCTGATTATGTTTAATATTTGTAAATTATGATCATAAATTAAATAAAGGAGAGTGACATTGTGAATTTAGTTGATAAAATTACTAAAAAACAAATTAGAACTGATTTACCAGAATTTAGATCTGGTGATACGGTAAAAGTTGATATCAAAATTGATGAAATTGATTCAACTGGAAAAAAGAAAACTAGAATTCAATCATTTGAAGGAATAGTAATGGCTATTAAAGGTTCTGGTGTAAGTAAAACTTTCACAGTTAGAAAAGTTTCAGGTAATATTGGTACAGAAAAAACATTACCAGTTAATTCACCTAGAATTGATACTATAACTGTTGTTAGAAAAGGTAAAGTTAGAAAAGCTAAACCAACTTGGATTAGAAAATCTTCTAAAACACCAAAGATTAAAGAAAGAGTATAAGGCTTTAGCCTTATTTTTGTTAGGTAAGCATATATGAAAAAAATACTTAAAGAAATTTATCCATATATATTAATAGTTATAATAGTAGTATTATTTAGAACTTTTATCGCAACTCCAGTACGTGTAGATGGTGATTCAATGCTCGATACATTATATAACGGTGATATATTAATATTAAATAAATTAAATAAAAATTTTAAAAGATTTGATATAGTAGTTATAAAAGTTAACAACACAAAAATAATTAAAAGAATAATTGGTTTACCGGGTGAAACTATAGAATATAAAAATAATCAACTATATATAAATGGTGAAGAAATAGATGATATAGATACATCAATTACAAATGATTTTACACTTAAAAATAAAATACCTGATGATAACTATTTTGTAATGGGAGATAATAGAGGAAATTCAATGGATAGTAGATTTAGTGAAGTAGGTTTAATAAAAAAAGAAAATATAATTGGAACGGCTAAAATAAGGATTTTTCCATTTAATAGAATAGGTAAAATTAAATAGTAGGTGATATATGAATGGTAATAGAGGAGCTAAAGGTTCTATAAAAGATAGACTTATAAGTTTACTTTATAGATTAAGATATAAAAAAAATAAAAAACTAGAAGATTATACTATTCCAAATAAAGAAAAACAATTAAACTATATAAATAATTTAAACGAATTTAAAGAAACAGAAAATGTAAATATTTTAGATAATAAAGATAAAAATATATTAGATAGTGTAAAAATAAATGTAAAAATAAATGTAAATAATGTACAAAAAAAAATAATACCAAAACAAATTATACTAATCAAACCAAGTATTAAATCTAATAATAAACCTAATAATATGGTTCGTATAAAAAATACTACTAAAAAAGTAGGTTATGTAGAAAACAAAATAGAAAAACATCCATTAAAAGATACAAATTTAAAGATAGAAGAACCAACTTTATTAAATAAATCAGTAAATATAAAAAAAGAAGCTAGAAAAACTAAAGATGAAATATCAATTATAAAAGAAATTAATACATTTATAAAGAAAAGTATTGAAAATTTAGATCAAATAAATACTGAAGTAAATGAAATAAAATTAGAACTAAAAGAACCAAAAGAAACTAAAAAAATAGAAGAGAGATATAATAAATTAAAAGAAAAAATAGAAAAATTAAAAGAACAATATGACACTATAAAAGATAAATACGACCTAAGTGAATTTGCTATTTTAGGTGGTATTAAACTTATCGATAATATTGATGATTATAGTTCTATAGCTAATTTAAATGAAATAGAACTAATGGTAAGAGTATGTAAAAAAGAAATAGAAAAAATAGAGAGTATAACTATTATAAATGATAAAAGTAAAAAGTTATCAACTGATATTAAAGATAAAGAACAACAAGAAAGCAACATAAAAATAAAATTTAATAAACATAAAGAAAAAGTAAAAAATGTAAATGATATAGAAGATAAAATTTCTAAAGAATTAAGTGATCAAGAACAAATAGTTAATGATATGTATAAAGAAGCTACTTATTTTGAAGAGAAAATAAGTAAAGAAATAGAGTATGTAGGACATAGAAAAATGCTTTCTTCAATGTTAAATATAATAAGTGGAATACTTACTTTACCACTATCAGGTATGCATTTGTTTGGAATCGCTCTTGGTTCAACTATGATAAACAAAGGATTAAAAGAATTGAATAAAAAACTTGAAACTAGAGAAAAAATAGTAATTAGTTATGATTATAAAGACATATCAGAGAAAATATCTAAAGTAAAAGATAAAATAGAGTATACTAATTTAATTTTAACAGATTCATTAAATGAAATAAAAAAATTAAAAAATAATTTTAATAATATATTTAAAGATTATGAATATATATTACCAGATTATTATGATACATTAAATAAAATAGAATCTTTAGAAAGTAATTTAATAAATCAACAATATAAATTAAACAAAATAGATAAAAAATTAGAAGAAGAAAAAGAATTAAATAATAGCAAATTAATGAAAATAAAAAACTAAACTAAGGAGGAGTTAAATTTATGGGGTATTATGGTTATAAATCAGAAAAAGCTTATAAAAGCATTAAAAATTATTATATGTATTTATATGATAATTACGAAATAAAGTCAATAAAAGAGATTGCTGAATATTTAGATATGGCTGCAAAGACAGTAAGAGAATTTATCGATGATGTTTATAATGGTATGAATTTGGAAGGTGGATTTTCAAAATTTGACATTGTAATATTAACAACTACTGAATTTGGAGCAAATAGTAAATATTTAGAAGATCAAAAACGACTAAGTAAATTAATAATAAGAAGATGTGCAATAAAATTACTTATGGACCAAAAAAAGAAATTAGAAAAACAAGAAGAAAAGCAAGAAGAAAAACAACAAACAATTAAAAAGTAATATAAAATATTTATATTTAAAAATTGAAAAATACTATATGGAATGATATAATAAACTTGGTGGTAGAATGAAAGCAATAAAAGAATTAAATATAAGTCTTAATGATTTTAATAAAATTAAAAAAAGTAAAAAAATTATTTATGTAACAAATAATGAAAATTTAAATGATTTAAAAAAAAGAGATAAAATAAAAATTATAAATCAAGAAACTAAAAAGAGTAAAAAAGTAAAAATTTATAATTTGTACTATGGAAAAAATATTGAAGAAATAGAAAAAAATATAAAAGATAATACCGAATATTTATATCAAAAAGAAATTTCAAAAGATGATAAAAATGAACTTATTGGAATTGAATTTAAAAAGAAAAAGAAAATTATAAGAAAAATTTTACTTTCAATATTTATTGTTATTTTATTATTTATTATAGTATTCTTTATTCGTTCTATTATAAGAAACATTCAAAGTAAAAAAATCAAAGAATTAATAGAAAATGTAAAACAAGAAGAAACTTATTATGTCTTTGTTGAAATTAATCCTTCTATAGCTTTAGAAGTAAATCAGGATGTAATTATTTCAACATCTTGTTTAAATGAAGATTGCAGTAATATTTTTAAAGACATTGAAATAAAAAATAAACAATTAAATGAAGCAATCGATGTATTATATAATACTGCTAAAACAGCTGGAATAGATGTTTCACTTGTAAACGTATCTTCAATAAATAATAAAGTAGAATCTATAATTAAAGAAAAAGATTATATAGAATTTCATAGTATTGATTCCTTTAAACAAGCTGAATATTTGGATAATGTAGTTGATACTAATTTAGGAAAAAATAAAGAAGATTATAACTTAAAATTATTAGATGTATATAAAAAAGATAGTGATTATAACAAATTATATACTTGTAATATCGTTAATAATGAAATAGAGTGCTATATAACAGATGAATTTTGGAATAATTTATCTAAAGAATTAACTCCAGGTAATATTTATACAGTAATAGAATATCAACAACAATTAATGAGATTATTAGATAAATTTAACGTTAAATATGAAAAAACGGGTGTTGAAGGTACAGATTTATTAGATGTTGCTGTACGTGGAATATATATAGGTAATAATTATCATTATATCACTCAAAGTAGTGGTTATAACTGTGTGTCTTATCGTAAAATACATTTAGACCTTTATAATTCAGATGATACGTTAAATTTAAAAATGATTTTACTTCCTTTAAATAAATTAGATTTAGCTCATTTAACATATAAACAAGAAGATGTAATCTTGCTTGATGATAATGTAACAGGACCGGATATAACACGAATTGAAGGTTGTTCGACAAGTTTAGAAATTAATTAGTAAAAAGTTAATTAATGACAAATATGTAAAAAAATACTTATTTGTCATTTTTTATGAAAATTTAATTTTTATATGGTATACTATTTACGGAGGATGATATTATGTGTACTGCAATAACATACAAAACTAAAAATAGTTATTTTGGAAGAAATTTAGATTTAGAATATTCTTATAAAGAAACTGTTACAATAACACCTAGAAATTATAAATTTAATTTTAGAAAAGTAGGTGATATAGATAATCATTATGCTATAATTGGTATGGCTTATGTAGAAAATAATTATCCACTTTATTATGATGCAATAAATGAAAAAGGGTTAGGTATGGCAGGACTAAATTTTCCTGACAATGCAGATTATAAAAATGAACAAGTTGATAAAGATAATATCGCACCATTTGAATTTATTCCATGGGTTTTATCTCAGTGTTCAAACATTAATGAAGCAAAAGAATTATTAAATAAAATAAATATAGTTAAAATTAATTTTAGTGAACAATTAACTGCATCTCCATTACATTGGATAATTGCTGATAAAGAAAGTTCTATTACAGTTGAGTGTGTAAAAGAAGGATTAAAAATATATGATAATCCTGTGGGGGTTTTAACAAATAATCCAACTTTTGATATTCATATGTTTAATTTAAATAATTATATGAATTTATCAATCGAACCACCAATAAATAATTTTTCTAAAAAATTAAATCTTAATACTTATAGTCGAGGTATGGGTGCTTTAGGATTACCCGGAGATTTATCATCTGCTTCAAGATTTGTTAAAGCAACATTTACAAAAATGAATTCTTTATCTGGTGATTCTGAATCAGAAAGTATTAGCCAATTTTTTCATATTTTAACTTCAGTAGAACAGCAAAGAGGATGCGTTCATATGGGAGAAAACAAATATGAAATAACTATTTATAGTTCTTGCTGTAATATGGATAAAGGTATATATTATTATACAACATATGAAAATAATCAAATTACTGGTGTTAATATGAATAATGAAAATTTAGAAGGTACTGAGTTAATTAGTTATGATTTAATAAAGGGTCAACAAATATTAATTCAAAATTAAAATAAAGGGTTAATGCTCTTTTTTTGTTATACTTATATAAGTAATGTAAAATTCGATTAAATGAAGAATTATATTATTAAACCTTATGAAGATATACAATTATATGATATAATAGTATATGGTTATTATTAAATCAATGAGTTTAATAGGGTAAAGCAATGATTAGTTTGATAAATGTTTTAAATATGTATTTGAATAAATTATAAGTTATAGTAACAAATATGTAAATTTTATACATTTTTAAATATATATAAAAATAAAATACAAAAATGTATAATATAACAATTGAAATAAAATGTAGTGCTTTATGAATTTTAAATATATAGATAAATGTAAAACCACTTGCAAACTTCTATAAAATAAGGAAATTTAAAAAAATTTTACATATTTAATAAAAAAATTTGAAAGATTAAAAGAGTTAGAAAAATAAAATAGAGAATGTGATGTAAAAAGAATACTTGCAAAGAATAATTATTTAATTCATACGGGTGCTAAAACATGAAGAGAATTTAATCATCTATCAGCAAAAAGTTCAAATGTAAGAGATTATGCAATAATTAATGAATTAACTGTTTTATCTAATTTAGAATCACATAATGCTGAGTTAATTAAAGAAGGAAAAGCAAAAGAAGAAAGATTTGAAATATTAAGTTATCAATTGGATATTCTAAATAATGCAGAAAAAATTAAATTATTAAATGAAAAAGGTAGTGATTGAAATGTCAAATGAAGAAAAAAGTTTCCAAAAAACAAATATCAACTGGTTGATTACGATTTAATTAAGAACACCTGTAAATCCTTATAAATAAAGAAAATTATCTGATTTTAATCTTTCATCTTTTTATTAAATAATGGTTAAAATATTAAAAGTTATTAAGATTATAGTAATTTTAGTATAATTTATATTAGGAATTAGAAAGGTGATTACGACATTTAAGAACATATACGAGGAGATGATAAAATGGCAAAAGATTTAATTATAAGAAGTAGTAGTGCTGAATTTATTATTTTTGAAAGACAAACTCATGATAAAGGGATTCAAGTTCGATTCGAAGATGGAGATTTATGGTTGACACAAAAAGCAATTGGGGAATTATTTAACACAACGAGAAATAATATAACGATGCATATTAATGAGATTTATGATAGTTATGAATTGAATGAATCCTTAACTAGTAAGAAATTCTTACTAGTTCAAAACGAAGGAAATAGGCAAGTAAAAAGAAATATTCAATATTATAACTTGGATATGGTAATATCTATTGGTTATCGAGTAAATTCGGATAGAGCAATTCAATTTCGTAGATGGGCAACTAATATATTAAAAGAGTTTTCGAAAAAGGGATATATTATTGACAAGAAAAGAATGGAAAATGGGGCTTTCTTTGATGAAGACTATTATGAATCATTACTTGCTGAAATAAGAGAAATAAGATTATCTGAACGAAGATTTTATCAAAAAATAACAGATCTTTACGCTACTTCGGTTGATTATGATTCAAAATCTCCTATTACAATAAATTTTTTTAAAAAAGTACAAAATAAAATGCATTATGCAGTTTCTCATCAAACAGCAGCTGAAATTATATATAATAGAGCAGATTCTGAAAAAGAGTATATGGGACTTACTTCTTGGAAAAATTCTCCAAATGGCAAAATACTTGAAACAGATGTTGTAATTGCAAAAAACTATCTATCAAAAAAAGAATTAGAGCAATTGGAATTAATTGTTTCTGCATTTTTAGATTTGGCAGAAGCAAGAGCAAAAAGAAACATACCTATGACAATGGAAGATTGGGCAAATAGAATTGATAAATTCTTACTTTCAGATGATAGAGATATTTTAAAAGATGCTGGAAAAATATCACATGAAATTGCTTGTGATAAAGCATTAACAGAATTTGAAAAATATAGAATTAAACAAGATAAATTATATAAATCAGATTTTGATTTGTTAATAGAGGAAAGTAAAAGTAGTGGTGATAAAAATGAATGAAAATAATGTTCTTAATAAAAGTGTAATCAACTGTTTGATTACGATTTATAGAAACTCCTTTAGAAAAGCTTATAAATAAAGGAATTGAAGATAATTTGATCTTGTATGATTTTAATAAAAAATCATCAAAAATCGCAAAAAATTGACAAAAATGTTGAAAAATAATACTTTTTTGACTAGGAATTCGACAACTGATTACGACAAGTGAAACTATAAGTAAAAGAGGTGAAATGATGAAATATAAGAAGTCATATAAAATTGAAGGAAAAGTAATAGCAAAAAAAGATATAATAAATATGATTGAAAATGTTTTGGATAAATATCCAAAAGAAAAAGATATATCTATTGATATTGAAGCTAAATTTAAAGATGGAAGTATTATCTCAGACAATAGTTGTGGGATTTTTGATCATACTTACTTTGAAAAATTACAATTGAATGAAGTATCTATACATATTAGACAAAATTATAGTAATGAAATTCATGTTTTTATTTATAATGATAGTATTTATAGTAGTGCAACAATAGAATCGGACAACAATAAATTATATAATTCTATTTGCTTTTGTATTGATGAAAATATTAATTTAATGAAAAAGCAAAACAATTTATATTTATTATCATGTAAATCATGGGGTTATTTCGTTATATCATTTTCTATACTTCTATTAGAACTATTAATAATATTTGCAACAGAATACATATTTAAAGTTAAAATTCCATCTGTACTTATTTACCTAATGTTAATACTTATGCCTAATGTAGTTGCAACATATATTGAAAGATACATTGAAAAACATTATCCGATAAATCAATTCTTTTTCGGGGAAAATTCTGTAAATAAACCTAGTACAGAGAAAAGTTTTATCTTTAAAATAGCATCGTTTATTCTAATTAATATAGTTATTCCTTTACTTATAACTTATTTAACAAAATAGATATAATTAGTTTTCTGCTTTTTATAATTAGTAGGAGAAATCCTACTTTTTTGATATAATATTTGAAGGAGTTGAGAGCTATGTCAAAATATAAAGTAGGTGCTTATGTAAGACTATCAAAAGATGATAATTATAATGAATCTGATAGTATTGATAATCAAAAAAGCATAATTAAAGATTATATAAAAGAAAATAGTGATTTTGAATTAGTAGATTATTATGTAGATAACGGTCATACTGGAACTAATTTTGATAGACCAGCTTTTGTTAAAATGTGTTTTGATATAGTTAAGAAAAAAATTAATTGTGTAATAGTTAAAGATATGTCTAGATTTGGAAGAGATACTGGATGGGTTAAAGTATATTTGGGTGAAGAATTTCCAAAACACAGTGTTAGATTTATTTCTATTAATGATAAATTAGATAGTCTTAAAGATAGTAATTATACAGATACTTTAGAATTTGCCTTACTAAATTTAACACATGAACATTATGCAGTTGATATTTCTGAAAAAGTCTCTGCAGTTAAACATCTTCAACAGAAAAAAGGCGACTTTATTGGCGTTTCTGCTCCTTACGGCTACTTAAAAGATCCAAATGATTGTCATAAGTTTATTGTTGATGATTATGCTACAAGTATTATTAAAAGAATTTTTAATATGACATTAGAATGTAAAAGTAAAAATGAAATAGCTGATATCCTAAACAAGGAGGGTATACTAACTCCATCGAGGTACAAAAGTGAGGTAACTAAAGTAACTAGCAATAAAACAATTAAATCCAAAAAGTGGAACAATACTATAATTAATGAAATATTAAAAAACGAAACATATATAGGAACACTTATTCAAGGTAAAAATCGTAAACCAATGAGAAAATTTAAAAAAGTAATTAAAACAAATCCGGAAGAATGGAAAATATGCGAGAACCATCATGAACCAATAATTGATAAAGAAACATTTCAAACAGTTCAAAATATATTAAACTTTTCTGATATAGTACAAGAGGAAAATGAATTATTAATAACTAAAATTAGATGTGGTGAATGTCATAGCGAATTCTATAGAAGAAAAGCAAAAGGAATATATTATTATTGGTGCAAATCTTCATATCGTAAAATAGGTTGTAATTTAAAATCAATAAGGAAAGATATTTTAGAAAAAATGTTACTTGTTGATCTTAATGATAAATATAAAAAGGATTATAAAAAACTTAATAAGAATTTGGTAAATAAATATATAAAACAAATAGAAATATTTGATAAAAATAGAGTCAAAGTAGTATATAAATCTGATAAATAGTGATATAATTAAGTTATAAAGTTTCCAAAAAATAAGTATTAACCATAAAGAAAAAGAAGGTGAATATATGTCTAACAAAATAATAGAAGTCCAAGATGTCAGAATAAATGTAACCAATATAAATGAAAAAGATTATATTTGTATTTCAGATATAGCAAAAGCAAAAAGTAGTAATTCAAGAGCTGCAGATGTTATAAGGAATTGGTTGCGAAATAGAAGCACATTAGATTTTTTAACTACTTGGGAACAAATTTATAATCCTAATTTTAAAGTGTTCGAATCTGAACACTTTAGAAAACAGGTTGGTTTATTGACATTTACACCTAGTGTTACAGAGTGGTGTGAAAGAACAAATGCTATTGGAATATATTCTAAAATGGGTAAATGTGGTGGGACATATGCACATAAAGATATTGCATTTGAATTTGCATCTGCAATAAGTCCTGTATTTAAATTATATTTAATAAAAGAATTTGAAAGATTAAAAGAACTAGAAAATCAAAATAGAGAATGGAATGTAAAAAGAATACTTACAAAGAATAATTATCTAATCCATACTGATGCTATTAAAAAATACATATTACCTGATAATGATTTTTATAAAAATAAAGAATGGTTAAAATATGCAGAAGAAGCTGATATTATTAATGTAATATTATTTCATACTACTGCTAAAAAATGGAGAGAATTAAATCCAGAGTTAGCTAAAAATTCAAATGTAAGAGATTATGCATCAATAAATGAATTAACAGTTTTGTCTAATTTAGAATCACATAATGCTGAACTAATTAAAGAAGGAAAAGCAAAAGAAGAAAGATTTGAAATATTAAGTGATATATGTAAATATCAATTAGATATTCTAAATAATGCAGAAAAAATTAAATTATTAAATGAAAAAGGTAGTGATTAAAATGTCGAATGAAGAAAAAAATTTCCAAAAAGCGAGTATCAACTGGTATCCAGGACATATGGCCAAAACCAAAAGATTAATAAGTGAAAACTTAAATTTGATAGATGTCGTATATGAGGTAATAGATGCTAGAATGCCATATTCATCAAAAATAAAAGATATAGATTTATATATTAAAGATAAAAAGAAAATACTTATTATGACTAAAATAGATTTATGCGATATGGAAGAAACTAACAAATGGATTAAATACTATGAAAAAATGGGATACAAAGTAATATGTTTAAATTTAGAAAAAAATACAGATTTAAACAATTTAATAAACTTAACAAATCAATTAATGTATGAAGAAAATCAAAAAAGAATTAATAAAGGAATGACCAAAAGAAAAACAAGAGTATTAGTTGCTGGTATACCAAATGTAGGTAAAAGTACTTTAATAAATAGATTAGTTGGTAAAAAAGTTGTAAATGTTGGAAATATGCCAGGTATTACAAAAAATTTAAATTGGATTAGAGTAAATAAAGACATAGAATTACTTGATACACCTGGAATACTTTGGCCAAAGTTAGAAGAACATAATGTAGCTTTCAATCTTGCTAGTTTAACAGCAATAAAAGAAGAAATATTACCAATAGAGCAAGTAGCAATCTATATATTAAATACACTAGATAAATATTATAATGAAATATTAATTCAAAGATATGGAATAAAAGAAATAGATAATGAAAATATAGAATCTACTTTAGATGAAATAGGTAAAAAAAGAGGCTGCATTATTAAAGGTGGAATTGTCGATTATGACAAAGTTTATAGCATAATTCTAAATGATATAAAAAATGGAATAATAAAAAATATTACATTTGATAGGTTTGATAAATAATGGATAAAAACATGTTAGTTTTAGCTTATCTAGGTGATTCAATATACGAAACATATATTAGAAAGTATTTAATATCAACTGGTATATGTAAAGTAAAAGAATTACAAAGTAAATCTATAAAATATGTAAGCGCTAAAGGACAAGCTGAATATTTAAAAGAAATGATTGATAATTCATTTTTTACAAACGAGGAATTAAATATAATAAAATGTGCTAGAAACCATAAAAATAATCATAAACCTAAAAATTGTGATATTATAACTTATAAATGTGCAACAGGATTAGAAGCTTTAATAGGGTATTTATATTATCAAAATAACATTATCAGAATAGAAGAAATAATGAATTATATTATAAATGCTAAAAAATGAGTAAAAATACTTAGTATTGTGATATAATCATTTATGTAGTTTAGGAGGAAAATATGTACGTATATGGAAAAAATGTTGCGTTAGAATATCTAAATAATAATAGAAAAATAAAAAAAATATTTTTACAAAATAATTTTAACGAATTTGATATTATTAATAAAATAAATAAAATGAATATAAAAACACAAACATTAGATAAAAAAGATATGGATAAAAAAGTAAACGGTCTTCATCAAGGTATAATACTTGAGGTAGATGACTACAAATATTCAAATTTAGAAGATATAATAAACGATGAAGAAAGTTTAATAGTAATATTAGATCATATAGAAGATCCACATAACTTTGGTGCGATTATACGTACTTGTGAAGCTGCAGGTGTAAATGGAATAATAATACCTATGGATAGGAGTGTAGAGGTAAATGCTACAGTTATAAAAACTAGTGTTGGTACTACAGAAAAAGTAAAAATAGTAAGAGTTGTAAATTTAAATAACACAATAAAAAAATTAAAAGATAATGGATATTGGATTTTTGGAACTGATATGAAAGGAACTGACTATACACAGTTAGATTACAAAGGAAAAACTTGTATAATATGCGGAAACGAAGGATTAGGAATGTCTAAATTAGTTCGCGACAATTGTGATTTTATAGCTAGTATACCAATGAAAGGTGAAGTAAATAGTTTAAATGCATCAGTCGCAACCGCAATAATATTATTTGAAGTAATAAAACAAAGGAGATAAAATGGATTATAAAGATTTTAACGATTATGAACTTATGAGTTATATAGCTGAAGGAAATGAAGATGCTAATAACATATTAATAAAAAAATATGAGCCATTAATAACAACCATAGCAGGTAAGATGTTACCACTCTGTAAAAATAATGGACTTGATATAAATGATTTAGTTCAAGAAGGTATGATAGGTTTAAATCATGCTATAGATAGATATCATGAACAAGGAGATACACTATTTTATACATATGCTAAAAAATGTATAGAAAGAAAAATAATAAGTGTTGTAGTTGGTTCAAGAAGAAATAAAAATAAAATATTAAACGAATCAGTTTCTTACGATGATGATGAAAATTCCTTAATAAAAATATTAAAAGATTCATCACCAAATCCAGAAGAAATATTATTAGATATGGAATATCAAGAAGATTTTTTAGCTAAAATAAAAAATAAACTTACAGATTTTGAATCACAAGTTTTTGAACTTTTAGTATCAGGATTTAAATATAAAGAAATAGCAGTTTTACTTGAAAAAGATGAAAAATCTATAGATAACGCTATTCAAAGAATTAAAAATAAACTAAAAAAATGATGGATTATTTAAAATGTAATCCATCATTTCCGTATTCTTTATATTTATTTACCCATCTTCTAACTGTAGAAGGATATGTATTATAATATCTAGCAGCTGGTTTATTTCCATATTTTAATGCATACATAACCATATCATAAAGAATTTTTTCTTTGTCTTTCTTACTTTTACTTGCATATAATTCGTTTTTTTCAACATCATATAACTTAAATTCAGTAGACATAAATAACCTCCTTTTTATTATTTTCTCGTTCTTCAAAAAAAAATAATGCAAAGTAACAAGTAATTTAATTAAAATATGGAAAAAAAATTACAAACATAGTATAATTATTGTGGTGATAATATGGATATTGAAAATCTTAATATAGAAAGAAAATTAAGAATAGTATTTATGGGAACTCCTGATTTTAGCGTTCCTGTGCTTGATTCATTAATAAAAAATTATGGCGTTAAAGCAGTAGTAACACAGCCAGATAAAATAGTAGGTAGAACAGGTAAAATAGCTAAACCTCCTATAAAAATATTAGCAGAACAAAATAATATTTTAGTAATACAACCTGACAAAATAAAAGAACATGTAGAAGAAATAATTAGTCTTGATCCAGATATAATAATAACATGTGCATATGGTCAAATACTTCCAAAAGAACTTTTAGATTATCCAAAATATGGCTGCATAAATGTGCATGCATCTCTTCTTCCTAAACTTAGAGGTGGAGCTCCAATACATAGAGCAATAATAAATGGATATAGTAAAACAGGAGTTACAATAATGTTTATGGCGCCAGGTATGGATGATGGAGATATAATTACACAAAAAGAGATAATAATAGAAGATACAGATACAGCAAGTACTTTACATGATAAATTAAGTAAATTAGGTAGTGAACTTTTAATTGAAACATTACCTAGTATATTTAATAGAACAATAATTAGAACACCTCAAGACTCATCCAAAGCTACATTCGCTCCATGTATAAAACCAGAAGATGAAAAATTAGATTTTAGTAAAACTACAATTCAAATATATAATCAAATAAGAGGACTTAATAGTTTTCCTGGAGCATATTTTATGTTAGATGGAAAAAGAATTAAAGTATGGGAATCAATTATAACAAATGACTATGATTCTTCAAAATTAAATGGAGAAATAGTAAAAATTTATAAAGAAGGAATCGGCGTAAAAACAAGTAATGGTATAATAATTTTAACAAATATTCAACCAGAAGGTAAATCAAAAATGCAAGCACTTGATTATGTAAATGGTCTACATGAAACTATAATAGGTAAGATAATAGGTTAATATGAATTTTATAAAAAAAATAAGAGAAAATTTAAAAGATTCTAAAAAGAAATCTTTAACTCTTTTAGGAATATATTTTATATTTTTTATTGTAGTTTTTGCTCTTTTTAATTCAGCTCCTCAAAATGAACCAATAGAAAATATAGAAGATATAGAAGAAAAAGAAGATGTAGTAACCAGTTATGAATACACATATAATATAAGTGATATAAATAATTCTATTGAAATAAAAGGAACACATAAAGATACAAAAGATTTATTTACATATAATGGATTAAAATATTATAAAGAAAATAATATATTATATATATATCAAAATAATGAGTTAAATGAAATTTCTTATTTAGATATTGATATTGATAATTTTAATTACAATAACATAATAAAAATAATAGATTCAAGTACATTTGTAGATGAAACATCATATAGTGATAATAGTAGTAAAATAAATTACTCAATAAATATAGATGATTATTTATCAATATTAAATATCGATAAGACTAATTTAGAAATAAATATACCTATAACAGTTTCAAAAAGTGATTATATAGATGAAATACAAATAGATTTAACTAATTATTATAAATATAAATCTATTATAACAATAAAATATGACAATATAAATAAAATTGACGATATAAAAGTAGGTACTAGTTAGTATCTACTTATTATTTATTATTTTATTCAATATATTTAAAGCAATATTTAAAGTTTTATTATCTTTATCAAAATTAGGATTAAATTCAACTAAATCAAAGGATTTAATATTATCAATATTATTAACTAAAATATCTGCAATTTTATATGCTGTTATATCATCAATACCATTAATTTCTGGTACAGAAACACCGGGTGCAAATTCAGGGTTAATTACGTCTAAATCATAGCTTATATGCATACCAAGAGTATCTTTCATTGCAATATCAATAGCTCGTTTCATAATACTTTCAATACCAAATTTCATAATATCTTCATCACTAAAAACAGTAACGCCCATTTTTTTAATATTATTTAACTCTTGTTTCTTATTTTTTTCCATAGATCTATACCCAATAACAACTGTATTTTTAGGATTATAATAAGTACCATCAAAAAAGAAAGTCAAAATAGGACAAATACCATTTAAAGATGCAAGAGGAAGACCATGTAAATTACCTGTTATAGTAGTTTCAAATGTATTATAATCTAAATGAGCATCAATCCATATAATACCTAAATTTTTATTTATTTTTTTACTTGCTAAAGCACTCCCAATTGAAATACTATGGTCCCCACCAATAGTAATTGGAAAAATATTATTATCAATAGTATCTTTAACAACTCTATATAATCTTTCATTAAAATCATTTACAGCATTTAAATTCTTTTTTAAATCTTCTTTATCCTTACTTTTTATACAATTTGTTTTTTCTATTTCAATAATTTTTTCAATAGAATAATTTTTTAAATTTTTAATAATTACTTTAGGCCCTTTATTTGAACCATCAACGTCAACACCTAAATCACTTTCCGCACAAATTATATTCTTTTTCAATTTAATCACCATATTAATATCATAAAATTATTGTTATTTAATGTCAAGAAATATTTAAAAATTAAGCAAATATTGTGTAAAATTTGTTATAATTGTTATATAATTAAATAGAGGTGAAATATGAAAAAACTAAATGAGTTAATAGATACAAAAATAGATGTAGAAATAAAAGGTATTAAGACTAATTCTAAAGAAATAGAAAAAAATGATTTATTTATATGTACTGATAGAGGTACTTTAGATAGACATCAGTTTATAGACGATGCGATAGAAAAAGGTGCGAGTGCTGTTATAGTTAAAAAAGATGTAGGCAAGAAAAAAGTACCAATAATTAAAGTAGAAAATCCAAATGATATATTACCTATAATTTGTTCTAAATTTTATGATGAGCCAGAAAAAAAACTTACTATGATTGGTGTTACAGGAACAGATGGAAAAACAAGTGTATCAACTATGATTCAAACATTGCTTGGTAGTGATGTTTGTGGATATATAGGTACTAATGGATATAGTTGTTCAAAATTTAATAAAGATACAAATAATACAACACCAGATTCAGATAAATTGTATGGGTATTTCGATGAGTTTATTAAAAATGGTTGTAAATATTGTTCAATGGAAGTATGTAGTGAAGCACTTATGCTTGGAAGGGTAGAAAATATAGAGTATGATATTTCAATACATACAAATATAACTAGCGAACACCTAAATTCACATGGTTCACTTGAAAATTACGTAAAAGATAAATGTAAATTATTTAAACAAACTAAAAAAAATGGTTATTGTATATTAAATAAAGATGATGAACATTTTAATGAGGTAAAAGAAGCATCAAATGGTATAGTTTTAACATATGGAAAAGATAGTGATAATGATTTATATTTTAAAGATATAAAAATATTACCTGGAAAAACATTATTTAAAATAAATTATAAAAATAAAGAATATGAAATAGATAGTCCTATGGCAGGAATGTTTAATGTATATAATTTATCAGCAGCTTTACTTACACTTTTTACTTTAGGATTTACCTTTGATGACATAAAATCAAAAATATCTAAATTACATGTAAGTGGAAGACTTGAAATGATAGATATGGGACAAAATTTTTATGCAATGGTTGATTATGCTCATACTCCAAATGGAATAACAAAATTACTTGAATATGTAAAAGAACTTCCTATAAGAAAAAGTATAGTCGTAATAGGTCAAGCAGGAGATAGAGATAAATCTAAAAGAAAAACAGTTGGAGAGGTTGTTGTAAAAAATTGTGATCATGCTATATTTACATACGAAGATCCAAGAAGCGAGGATCCAAAAGATATAATCGAAATGATTATTGAAAATATAAAGGATACACATGATAATTATGAAATAGTAATAGATAGGAGTAAAGCAATAAAAAAAGCTATAGATATTGCAAAAGAAAAGGATATAGTTTTAGTTTTAGGTAAAGGTAATGAGACGTATCAAAAACTAAAAGATAAAGTTATATATTTTAATGATATAGAAGAGGTTAAAAAATCTATACAAGAAAGATTAAATAGAGTTAATACTAAATGAAGCAAGTAGATTGCTTTTTTTTTGACAAAATTATACTTGTAAAAATTTATATTAAGTGATATTATTAGTATAGATAGAAGAGTAATAAAAAGCTTCTATTAGAGTGAAAGGAAGGAAAATATGAAAGAGAAAAAACAAATAAATATGAGTAGGGGGGGGTACTTTACACTAGAAAAGTAAAGGCATTCACCCTAATAGAACTTTTAGCTGTAATAGTAATATTAGCTATAATAGCAGTCATAGCTACTCCAATAATACTAGGAGTAATAAATGATTCAAAGTATAAAGCATTTAAAATAAGTTTAAACAATATAGAACACGCATACGAATTATATGCAACTCAACATAATATTGAACCTGGAACAGAAATAGATATAAGTAAATTACCTCTAGATTCTAAAAATCTAAAAGGTAAAGTATTCTTAAATACAGATGGAAAAGTAGAATTAAAAGAAGTAACCGATGGAACATATAGTGCGGAAGGGACACTAGATGATTTAAGCATGCTTAAAGGAACAGTAGAAGATTTACTAGCGAATAGATTAGATGTAGATATGAAATTAACATCAACACAAAATAGTATATCAATAGAAATAGAAACAAAAGAAGGAGTACCAACAAATTATAGTTATGAAATAACAGGACCAAATGACTATAGTAATAAAGTAAATAATATAACAGAAAATACACATACATTTGATAAATTACAATCTGATACAGAATATAGTATAAAGGCAACAGTAAATAATAAAGCGGGATTGATAAAAGAGTTAACAAAAGCAATAAAAACAGAACAATTAAAAGGCCCAACTATAGAAATGGCATCAGATAGTGATACATATATAGCTGCAATATATTTGGACCCAACAAATATAGAAAGATATTGTGATTCTAGTAATATTAGCAGTACGGCAGGTGTTACAGAAGGATGTATGAAATGGTATGCATATAAAGAAACAGATGATACATACACAATGTTACTTGACCATAATATAACAAAATTTGATGATGATAATATAATAAAATGGACTACAAAAGATACAAATGAATTAGGACCAGAAGAAGCATTAAGAGTATTAAAAGAAACGACAGATTCATGGATAGCTATACCTGAAAGAAATGATAGTTATACTCCAACATTAGGTGACAATATTTCTTCTTCTAAATATACAATAAATTATACCGGATATAGATCAAGACTTATTGAAGCGGAAGAGGTAGCTAAAATTATTTCTGCTGATTTATCTTCATTAACAATAGAGCAAGTTGTTAGTTTTCAAATCGACAATATAAAATATCAATGGCTTATAGGAAGTGGAGATGGGATTGGATTTAGATATTGGACATCTTCACCTGTAAAAACTAGAAAAGCTATTTATATTGCTGGCCATTTAAATGAAGCAGCAATTGATGCATCATCGTTTAGTAGTAGCAGTAGTTCAAAAAACATTGGAATAAGACCAGTAATAACAATTCCAAAATCAATGATTAATAATTAATTATATAAACTATAGAAAGTAGACAAATCTACTTTTTCTTTTACAGTTATACTTGTAAAAATTTATATTAAGTGATATTATTAGTATAGATAGAAGAGTAAAAATAAAACTTCTATTAGAGTGAAAGGAATGGAATTATGAAAGAGAAAAAACAAACAAATATGAGTAGGGGGGGGGTACTTTACACAAGTAAAGTAAAGGCATTCACCCTAATAGAACTTTTAGCTGTAATAGTAATATTAGCTATAATAGCGGTAATAGCTACTCCAATAATACTAGGAGTAATAAACGATTCAAAATATAAAGCATTTAAAATAAGCTTAAACAATGTAGAACATGCATATGAACTTTATTCAGTACAGAAAAATATTAAACCAGGTACAGAGATAAATATTGAAGATTTACCTCTAGATTCAAAGAATCTAAAAGGAAAAGTATTCTTAAATGGAGATGGAAAAATAGAACTAAAAGAGGTAACCGATGGAACATATAGTGCGGAAGGAACACTAGATGATTTAAGTGTGCTTAAAGGAACAGTAGAAGATTTATTAGAAAATAGATTAGATGTTAAGGTAAACGTAAATACTAATGCAAGGAGTCTAGTAGTAACAGTAGAAACAATAGAAGGAGTACCAACAAGTTATAGTTATCAAATATTAGAGCCAGAAGAGTATAAAAAAGAAGCAAATAATTTAAAAGAAAACACATATACCTTTGATAAATTAAAAACAGATACAGAATATAGTATAAAAGTAATAGTAAAAAATAAAGCAGGATTAACAAAAGAGATAACAAAGACAGTAAGAATCGAAAAAATAGATGATATAAAATTAGAATTAAATCCAAAAGATGAATATATAAAAGAAGGAACAGTAACAATCACATATCCAAAACTTGATAATGTTAGATATAAATATAGGTGGGATAGTGAAGATTTTGTTGAAGCAGATATAAGTATAGATGGAGATAAAGTGACAACAACAACACCAGCAAAAAATGGAACACTTACAGCTGTATTAATGGATGGAGAAGAGACAATAATATCAAAACAAATAACAATAACTAATATAGATAATATGGCTCCGGTAATAGAAAAAATAGAAGGAAATGATAATGTACAATCAAATAGAAAAATAATAAAAATAACAGCTAGTGATTCAGGTGTAGGAGAAATAAAATATTCATGTGATGATGGAACAACATGGCAAGATAAAAATGAATGTATATATAATCAAAATGGAACACAAAAAATAAAAGTAAAAGATAGTTTAGAAAATATAAGTGAAAGTAATGAAATAAATATAACAACTATAGCTAGTGAAGAAACTTTTACAATAAATAATTTATTTCCTGATGGATCTTTTGAAACAGAAAATTCAAATGATTTAGTAATAGAAGGTGACAGCGTAAAAAAAATAGAATTTGACACATCCAATTATATATCAGGAAGCAAAAGTTTAAAACTTACACCAATCATAGTTTCAACTAATCAATGGGGAAGCGGAGTTAGTATAAAAATTACTAACATTAAAGAAGGACATGTATATTATGCTTCAGCATATTGCAAATCTAGCGCTAAATGTGGAATTCTTGCATATACGTCTGACTGGAATAATGGTGGAATATATTGGGCAGGTGAAAAAAATTCATCATCAGCATGGGTAAGGTTATCTTTGTATGCTTATTCAAAAGTTAATAAAGATTTTGTAAGCTTTAGATTAAACATTTTACCACCTTTTGATATAAACCTTGATAACGGAAATCCATATTACTTTGATGATATAATACTTGTTGATTTAACAGAAATATTTGGGAAAGGAAACGAACCAAATAGCAAGTGGTGCGATGAAAACATAAATTATAATACGACAACGGTAAAAAAATATAATAATAGTGTAGATATTCGTTGATATTAAATTAAAAACTTATTTTGAAAAATAAATAAGTTTTTTATGCTTGTAAAAATTAAATATAAGTGTTATCATTAATATAGATAGAAGAGTAAGAAAAGCTTCTATTAGAGTGAAAGGAATGGAAATATGAAAGAG
>CANQIV010000004.1 GCA_947624135.1 uncultured Bacilli bacterium
GAATATGGGTAGGAAAGTTTGAAACAAGTCATACAACATTATCTGCATCTAGAGATGCTAATAATTTAGGATGTAGTAATAATAATTGTGCAAATGCAGATGGGCTTAGAATATTACCAAATGTAGAATCATTAAGATGGAATGATGTATCAAATTTCTTTTATGTAACTCAATCAATGGATAATAGGTTAAAAATACCAGGAGATTTACATATGATGAAAAATAGTGAATGGGGAGCGACAGCATATCTTTCACAAAGCAAATATGGTAAAAACTCTCAACCAAAAATTAATAGCAACTATATAACAGGTGGAGGAGATTATGTATTAAATGTAGCTCAATCAACAACAGGAAATATAACAGGAATATATGACATGGTAGGTAATTCTTGGGAATATGTAATGGGAGTATTGAATAAAAGCTTAGGAAAAACTCTATTTAGTAGTTTACCAGACGAAAAATATTATAATAATTATACAAGTGAAACAGAATCAGAAGCATGTAATGGAGGAGTATGTTATGGGCATGGACTTTCAGAAGTACTAAGTTGTAATAATTGCAGTTTTAATTTAAATAATCCATACTTTTGTCGTGGTGCTTCCTCTGTAGATCCTGCTGGATCAATATTTTCGATCGTCCCAAATAATGGTGGAGGATCTGGTGAATTTTCTGGATTCCGTATAGTATTAACTCCAACTACATAAGAAAAAACTTATGTAGTTTTTCTTTATATAAAATAAAAATATTGATATAATATATTTGGGTGTTGATATGTATAAGAATATTGATGAATTATTTATAAATCTTTCTAAATCCAACTTTAGGAGTAAATTTAAATTAAAAGAAAAAGACATAGAATATATAAATAAAAATGGTTTAAATAAAATAGAAGAACACGCTTATAAATTTGTGAGAGAAAGATTATCTAATGAAATTATTTTAAATGATGGTAAACAAACACCAATGAGAGGACATCCTGTATTTATTTCTCAACATGCAACTGCAACTTGTTGTCGCAATTGCTTATTTCAGTGGCACCACATTCCTCCTCACAAAAAATTAACAGAGGAAGAAATAAAATATATAGTAAGTGTTATTATGGAATGGATAAAAAGAGAATATGATACTAAATGTTAGTGGAAGAACAGATATTGTAGCTTTCTATTTTGAATGGTTTATCAATAGATATAAAGAAGGTTTTATCGATGTAAGAAATCCATTTTTTGAAAAAAATGTAAGTAGAATATATTTTGATGATGTATCTGCTATAGTATTTTGTACTAAAAATCCAATACCAAGTTTAAAGTATTTAAAATCAATAAATAAACCTATTTTATATCACATAACACTTACTCCATATAAACAAGATATAGAACCCAATATACCACCCAAAGGAAAAATAATAGAAGCAATAAAACAAATATCAAATATAATTGGAATAGATAATGTATATGTAAGATATGATCCAATATTCTTAAATGATAAATATACATTAAAATATCATATAAAAGCATTTAATAATTTATGTAAATTGCTTAATGGATATGTAAAACATATTATTGTATCTTTTATAGATGATTATAAAAACGTTAGAAATAATAGCGAAATTTTAAAAATAAAAACATTTACTAATGATGATTTTAAACAAATAGGAATAAATTTTAGTGAAAGTGCGAAAAAATATGGAATGACTGTTCAAACATGTGCGGAAGAACAAAATTTAACTCAATATGGTTTCATAAAACAAGATTGTATAAATCATACTTTAGCTTTTAAATTAACAGGTAAAACTGATTTTAAACGTTGGAAATCACGAAATAATAAAAATTGTAATTGTGTAAATATGATTGATATAGGCGTGTATAATTCTTGTAAACATTTTTGTAAATATTGCTACGCTAACTATGATGAAAAAAAGGTTTATAATAATTTTAATAATCATAATCCTAATTCAAGTCTCTTAATAGGTAATTTAAAAAATGACGATATAATAAAAGTTAGAAAAGATTAATTGTTTTAAGTGTAAAATTAAGTAAAAAAATAAAAAAATTTAAGTAATTTCTTTATTTTTTTTTTACTTAGAGTATAATAAAATTAGTAACGATTAAGAAAGTGGTTTAAATGAAGAAAATTAATATTATAGTTTGTTTAATAATTTTAATTTTATTAATAGGGATTTTAATAAGTCTTAATGTCTTATATATTCATTTATCAAATTCACTTAAGTTAAATGGAAAAAAAGAAATAGAAATAAATTATAATGAAACTTATGAAGAATTAGGAGTTAAAAAAATAAAACTATTTAATAAAGATTTAAGTAAAAATGTAAAAATTAAAAATAATATTAATAATAAAAAAATAGGTAAATATAAAGTAACATACACTTTGAAATTTTTAATGTTTAAAATAAGTAAAACTAGAACAGTTAATGTAGTGGATAAAACAGAGCCAACAATAACTTTAAATGGTGAAGAAGAAATATATATATGTCCAGGTGACTTTTATGAAGATGAAGGATATAAAGCATATGATGAATATGACAAAGATATAACAGATAAAGTAAAAAGAAAAGTAGATGAAAATGGAAATATAATATACGAGGTAGAAGATTCATCAGGAAATAAAGTAACTAAAGTAAGAAAAATAATTAGAGAAGATAAAGAGCCACCAGTTATAAGTTTAAAAGGTAATAGTACGATTTATGTAAAATTAAATTCAAAATATAACGATGCTGGTTACACTCTACATGATAATTGCGATGTAAATCCAAAAATAGAGGTAATAAATAGAGTTGATACAACTAAAGAAAATAAATATGAGGTGACATATAAAGCAACTGATAAAGAAGGAAATGTATCGACTGCTAAAAGAAATGTTTATGTATATAGTGAAGCAAATGCTGGAATAGTATATTTAACATTTGATGATGGTCCAAGTGGGACAGGTTCAACAGAAAAAATATTAAATATATTAAAGCAAGAAAATGTAAAAGCTACATTTTTTGTAACAAGTAGTGGACCAGATTATTTAATTAAAAGAGAATACGATGAAGGACATGCTATCGCCCTTCATACATCAACACATGATTATAGTAAAGTTTATAAATCAGTAGATGCTTTCTTTGAAGATTTAAATACAGTAAAATCAAGAGTAAAAAGAATAACTGGATTGGATGCTACTATAATAAGATTTCCCGGTGGCAGTAATAACACTGTAAGTAATAATTATAATTATGGAATTATGGATATACTAACTAAAGAGGTATTAAATAGAGGCTATAATTACTTTGATTGGAACATTACTAGTGGAGATTCAGGAGAATGCACTACTAGTTCATGCGTTTATAATAATGTAGTAAATAGATTATCTAGACAAAAAGTAAATATGATTTTAATGCATGATATAAAAATGTTTACAGCAAACGCACTTTCAGATATAATTAAATATTGTAAAAATAATGGTTATACATTTAAGATAATAGATTCAACAACACAACCAATTAGATTTAAATAAATTTTATATGATATGGTGATAAAATGAAAAAAATACTTATTAGTATGTTGTTAATAATATTTCTAACAGCGTGCGACAAAAAAAATTATGTGGTATGTAATAATAATGTAGTTAATACAAATGAAAATTATGTACTAGATTCAAATATAAAAATTTATTATAAAAAAGATAGAGTATTAAAAATAGATGTTAAAGAAGATTATATGTCAAGTGATAAAAATGTATTAAAATATTTAAAAGAATATAAAAATTTATATTATGATAATCAAAATGATTTATATGGTGGATATATATATGATATAATTGAAAAAGAAAATCATTTGATACTTAATATAAACATAGATTTAAGTAAGTTAGATGTAAAAAAAATGGTTAACGATGGTAAATTAGATAAATATTATACAAAACAAAATATATTAACTTTAAGTGGCGCTAAAGAATATTATTCATCTAAAGGCGCAGAATGTGAATAGGAGGAAAAAAATGAAAATTAAAGATGTAATAGGAAGAGAAATATTAGATTCAAGAGGTAATCCTACAGTAGAGGTAGATGTAATACTTGAAAATGGAATAGTAGGTAGAGCAAGTGTTCCAAGTGGCGCATCTACAGGAATTAGAGAAGCACTTGAAATGCGTGATGGTGATGAAAATAGATACAATGGAAAAGGTGTACAAAATGCAGTATATCATGTAAATCATGAATTAAGAGATTTAGTGATAGGAATGGATGCTAAAGATCAAGAAAAATTAGATTATGCAATGATAAATCTTGATGGAACTTTAAATAAATCTAGATTGGGTGCTAATGCAATACTAGGTGTTTCAATGGCTTGTTTAAAAGCATCAAGTAAAGAAGCAGGAATTCCTTTATATAAATATGTAGGTAGTGGAACAACACTTCCAAGACCTATGGTAAATATTATAAATGGTGGAGCTCATGCTGATAATAATTTAGATTTTCAAGAATTTATGATAATTCCACAAAGAGATACAGTAAAAGAAAGAATAAGAGTATGTTCTGAGGTATTCCATTCATTAAAGAAAGTATTAAATGAAAAAGGTCTTTCAACTGGTGTTGGTGATGAAGGTGGATTTGCGCCTAATTTAAAAAGTAATACTGAAGGATTTGAACTTATAATTGAAGCGATAAAAAAAGCAGGATACACTCCTGGAGTAGATGTAAATCTTGGCATAGATGTTGCAGCATCTGAATTTTATGAAGATGGAAAATACGTATTAAAAGGTGAAGGTAGAACTTTAACTACAGAAGAATTAATTAGTTTTTATGAAGAATTAATAAATAAATATCCAATTATATCAATAGAAGATCCAGTAGATGAAAATGATTGGGAAGGCTTTAAATTAATAACAGATAAATTAGGAGATAAAATTCAATTAGTAGGTGATGACTTATTTGTTACAAACAAAAAATGTTTACAAAAAGGTATAGATATGCATGCGGGTAATGCAATTCTTCTTAAAGTAAATCAAATAGGAACTATTACTGAAACTCTTGAAACAATAAAGCTTGCTAAAGAAAATGGATATAAAACTATTATTTCACATAGAAGTGGAGAAACAGAAGATACTACTATAGCAGACCTTGCAGTTGGTCTTGATTTAGGTCAAATAAAAACAGGCTCAATGTCTAGAACAGATAGAATATGCAAGTATAATCAATTAATAAGAATAGAAGAAGAATTAGAAAAAAATAATTTATAAAATTTTAAAATACAACTATTATAAAATTATTGACAATTATTAAAATGGTATGCTACAATCATATTATTAATAAGAAATAAACATTGTTTTAAAGATAGCAGTGTTTTTAGAACACTTAGTATCATGTGTTCCTTTTTTAGTTTAGGAGTTGTTTGTATGAAAAATTCAAATAAAAAAGTTATAATTTGTATATTAGTAGGTATTGTTATTTTAAGTTGTGTAATAGTAGGTGTAATTCTTTTAAATAATAAGAATAAAAATGAAAAACAAGATGAAAATAAGAATCAAACTATTATTTTAAATGATAATTTAAAATTTGAAATAAATAGTGAGGTTAATTTATTAAGCCTTGTTAGTAAAGATAACAAAGTAAAAATTATTAGTGAAGATATAAAAATAGATACATCAAAATTGGGAGAACAAAAACTTACAATAAAATATCTTTCAGAAAATAAAGAAATGAATAAAACATTTACTATAAAAATAGTAGATACAAAACCTCCTACTATTGAATATCAAAAAGAGTTAACTATAGTAGTAGGAGAGGAAATAGATTTATTAAAAGATGTAAAAGTATACGATAATTCAAATGAAGAAATAAAAGCTACTATTGAAGGTGAATATGATTTTAATAAAGGAGGAACATATAAATTAAAATATGTTGCAAAAGATAGTAGTTATAATAAAACTGAAGAAGAATTTACATTAAATGTTAATGAAAAAACTCTAACACCTGTAAACAATACAACCTCAAGTAATAATACAAATTCAAATAATAATACAAATCAAAGTAATAATACAAGTAATTCACAAGCAGGTTGTGAAAAAAGCTCTGAAGAATATTTAGAACTATATTCTGGTAAAATTTTTACATCAATACCAGATAATAATCCTAGATTAAGTTGGAATTCTGCTAAATTTTATGTAACAGAGGAAATACTTGAAGATGGTACAATTCAATATCAGTTGCACAATGAAAGAATTTCTGGAGCAAATATAGGGGCTTCAGCTGCTGATGCTATAAGAGAAATTATTGGCGATTATTCAGATATGAAATACACAAAAGAAAATCCAATAATCCTTTATCAATTAGGCTCTGTTTATAATTGTCAATAACAAAAAGTAACACTTAAAAAATGCTACTTTTTTAAATTGTAATGAAAATTACATTAAATTATTAATAAATATATGATATACTATCTATGGAGGCTATTTATGAAAATTATAGGTATAGTTTTAGGTGTTATTTTGGGAGTAGTTTTATTTTTATCTTTAATTGCTTTCATAATATATAAAAAAATAACTAAATTTGGTAAAGATTTAGGATTCGGAAACATGAAAGAAATAAAAGAACTTATAAAAAAAGGTGAAGAAGATTTTTATAATGAACCTAAGCACGCACCAGGTATGACTAAATTATTATTACCAAAAATAGTAGAAGATTTTCCAAATTTTAGTGAAAGTGAATTATTTAACAAAGCAGAAATTTGTTTATTATCAATATTTAAATCACTTGAAGATAAAGAGGTATCAAAGGTGGAAGAACTTAAACTAATTAAAAGTAATTTAAAAGAAATAATAAATGACTATAAACAAAATAAAATTACTGTGTCATTCGATGACATAAAATTTCATAATCATGCGATAAAATATTATAAAAAAAATCCGGGTGTTATAAATATAACAGTATCAACATCACTTGAGTATTATTATGAAAAAAAAGATGATAAAAAAGTAATAGTAAAAAAAGATAATCATAAAAAACAAACATTATATACTTTAGAGTTCATATACATATATGACCCTGAAAAATATGATTCAAATCAAACACTTATTGGAGTTCATTGTCCAAATTGTGGCGCACCAGTAAAAAGTTTAGGTCAAAAAGTTTGTTCATATTGTTCTTCAGGACTTGAAGATATAAATTTAAAAAATTGGTATATTAGTTCATTTAAAGAAAATTATTGAAAATAAATTAAAAAAGTAATGCTAGAAATAACATTATTTTTTTATGTTTAATGAGGTTAATTGACAAAAATTAACATTGAAATGTGAAAAAATCACATAAAACACTTGAAAATTGCAAAAAAATGTGTATAATAATCTTCACAAATGAGAAAAATTATAATATAATTTAATAGAATAGTGTAGGAGGAATAAAAATGTTAATAGGTTTTAAAGTGAAAAATTTTAAGTCTTTTAAAGATTTGCAGCACTTTTCTTTATTAGCTGGTAAAGTTAGGAATAACGAAAATCATATTGTAGAAATTGGTAAACATAAGGTATTAAAATTTTCTGGAATGTTTGGAGCTAATGGTTCAGGAAAATCAAACTTTATTTTGGCTCTAAGTATGGCACAAGCTATTATAAGTAAAGGTATTGAAACTTTAATAGAGAATATATATTATAGAGGCTCAAAAATTTTAGATAAAGAAGACTCATATTTTGAATATGAAATTGCGCTAAATAATAAATTATATTCGTATGGATTTGAAATTAATATTTCAAAAAAGGAAATAATATCAGAATGGTTAATTGATATGACTAAAAATACTGAAAAAATTATTTTTGAACGTGATTTAAAAAGAAATTTAAGCAATACAGGTTATAAAAAAGTTAATAGTATATTTTCAAATTGTCTTTTAGAAATGAAAAATAATAGGTCTGAATTGTTTTTAAAAGAAATTATAAGAAGAGTTTCAATGTCTAAAAATGAAGATGCATTTTTTGATGACATTCTCAATGTATATCGATTTTTAATGTTTGATATGATTATTGTTAAACCACAAACACATAAATTATTAGATATTGATTACTATAAAAGAAAAGATAAAATACTTGAAATATTAGAAGCATTAGATATAAATATAACTGATATTGATAATGAAAAAACTGATATAAAAAATATTCAAACTAAATTACCAGATAATGTTTTTGTAGACTTAATGCGTGATATAGATTTAATGACATCAAGGTTTAATAAAATTAGCTATACCTTAAGAATTGGAAATGATTTATATACAATAAAAAAACAATCCAATGGAACATACGATGTAAATACATTAAAATTTAAACATAAAAATAGTGAAAGTTCATTTGGAACATATGAAGAATCTGATGGAACAATTAGAATACTTGAATTGATTGATATTTTACTTTCAAAAAATAAATTATTTTTAATAGATGAATTAGATAGTAGCTTACACCCAATTTTGGTTGAGGGATTATTAAAAATATTTTTAAAATCAAATACTAGTAACCAACTAATTATCACAACACACGAATTAAAAACTTTAGATTTTAATTTAGTAAGAAGAGATGAAATTTGGTTTGCTGAAAAATCAGAAAATGGAGATTCAAATATATATTCATTAGAAGAATTTAAAGATGTTGCAAGATTCGATAGAAAGATTGATAAAGCATATATGGAAGGTAGATTTGGTGCGATAGCCAATATAAATACTGATTATGAGAATTAAAGAACCTTTTGCTCAAGAAAGATTATCAGAAGAAAAAAATTATAAAGCAAAATATTTTATTGCTTCTGAAGGTCAAACTACAGAACCTAGATACTTTGAAAAATTAAATCAATCAATTATATCGGAAAATGTAACAATTATTAATATATTAAGAGATTATGCTAATCTAGGAAATAGCAATCCAACATATTTGATAAAATTACTACAGGAATTCTTAAATAGTAGTGATTCAGAAATTTCAGTTGCAGAGTTAAAAAATAAAATTGCAAATTGGGCTCATGAGAATCCTAGTAAAATAAATTTAAATGTAATAAATGATGAATTGGATAAGATTTATAAATCAAATAAGTATAAAATACCTTATGCAGATTTAGAAAATTTATTTATGCGTTTATTTAAAAGTGATATCTATAAAGATTTAGCTTCTCATTTTTCCTTATATTTCATCGCACAAGATGTAACATATTCACCAACTACTGATTCATTAAATATGGTAATAGACCGTGATAAAGATAGTTTTACAGAAGAACAATATGATGAGGTAGTGAAATTTTGTGATGACAACAATGTTAATTTATATGTTAGTAATCCTAGTTTTGAATTTTGGTTATTACTACATTTTAAAGAAATTGAATATGAAGATAATCAAAAATTGTTAGAAAATCCAAAAGTTAATAATTCTCGTAGATATCTCGAAAAAAGATTACACGATATTTGTAAATATACAAAGACAAAATTTTCATTTGAACATTTTGAAAAAAATGTACATGATGCGATTTTGAGAGAAAAAAATTATGAAGAAAATGTTATTAAACTAAAAAATAATTTAGGAACAAATGTTGGAAAACTTGTCGTTCAAATAATTAAAACTAAAAGTGAAAATTAAGAATAACTTGTTTATTCTTTTTTTGAGTGTTATAATATATATATCAAAAAATAAAGGACATGAATAAAAATGAAGTATAATATAGATGGAATAGATTATGATGTAATCATAGAAAAAAAAAGGAATAAAAGAATATATATTAGAGTTAAAGAAGATATGAAAATTTATGTAACATGTAATAGTTTTGTTACTAAAATTTTAATTAAAAATATATTGGACGAAAATATAAATTCTTTAAGAAAAATGATAAATCAAGTAAAAAAAACTATTGATAGAAATACTAAATTCTTTTATTTAGGGAAAGAGTATGATATAATAATAGATGAAAATATAAAGAACATAAAAATAGAATACGATAAAATATATACTAAAGATGAAAAAATGCTAAATAAATGGTATAGAAATGAAATAATTAGAATATTTGATGAAAGATATGTGTACATATACAATCATTTTAAAGAAAATATAACATCTCCAATATTAAAAATTAGGACTATGAAATCAAGATGGGGAGTATACAATAGAAAAAATCATACAATAACACTCAATTCTAAATTAATAGAATACGACACATCTAAAATAGATTATGTTATAGTACATGAATTATCTCATATAATACATTTTGACCATTCAAAAGATTTTTGGAATTTAGTAAGTAAATATTGTCCTGATTATAAAAAAATAAGAAAAGAGTTGAAAGATTAATGAAAAAAATTTTTGTTTGTTTAATTTTATTAATGTCTGTTTTTACAATTAAAATCAATGTAGAAGCTAAAACACTTGGACAATTTAAAAAAGAATTAAGTGAAACAGAAGAAAAATATGAAAAAAATCAATTAGATAAAGCAAACACAGAAGAAGAAATTAGAGTTACTAAACAAAAAATAGTAGATTTATCTAATGAAAAAATAAAGACATCTGATGAAATAAATAAATTAAATGATGATTTAAAACAACTTGCAGAAGATATAGAAAATATGCAGTCACAACTAAAATCAATAGTTAATTATTATCAATTATCTAGTACAAATTCACTTTATATGGAATATGTATTTAATGCAAGCAGCATGACAGATTTTATATATAGAATGGCTGTATCAGAACAACTTAGTAGACATAGAAAACAGACAATCGATAAATACAATAAACTTATAGAAGAAACAAAAAATAAAGTGTCAGAACTTGCAAAAAAACAAGTAGAACTTGATAAACTTGAAGAAGAATTATCTAATCAAATATCTAGATTAGGTGAAAATTTAGCAACAATATCATCAGCTGCTATAGATATTCAAGATGAAATAAAATCTTTAAAATCAAAAATAAATGAATATGAAAACGTTTATAAATGTAAAGATGATGAAGAAATATCAACTTGTCAAGATAGATACTATAAAAGTACAGGTTCAGGATCATTCCCATCAGCAGCAGGTTTTTATAGACCAGTAACATCTGGTGTAATAACAACAAACTTTGGTTATTCAGATTATCACGGCACTATCCACTATGGTACAGATATTGGAGTACCACATGGAACTAATGTTTATCCTGTAGCAGATGGTAAAGTTGTCCATATAATTTATAAATCAAATTGTGGTGGTAATATGCTATTTATAGCTCACAAAGTTAATGGTGTATCATACACATCAGCATATTATCATTTAGCAAGTATAAATGTTAAAGTAGGTCAAGTAGTAACACACGATAATGTAGTAGCTAATTCAGGTGGTGTACCTTGGATAGAAACTTGGGATAATTGTTCAACAGGAGGTCACTTACACTTACAAATGGCAACAGGCATTTATATGCAAGATTATATGTGGTATTCTAATTTTGAAGCTCGTTCATTTAATCCAAGAAATTTAGTATCTCTACCACTTGAAGGCGGAAGTTTTTCAGGAAGATAAAAAACGACAAATAATAATTATCACTACTATTACAATAATAGTGGTGATTTTTTTATGAAAGTAAAATTATTTGATGAGTCTCATGAGTTAGATTTAGAAAAAAGCATTAATACATTTTTAAGCAATAATGAGGATATTGAATTAAAAGATATTAAGTATGAGGTTGCAATAAGTATATGTGGTGAAGAACAAATATATTGTTTCAGCGCTATGATAATATATTGTATAAAATAAAAAATTTTTGACTATTATAAACATAGAATATATAGGAGGGATAACATGTATAATAGTTTTACCGAAGATTCAAGAAAAATATTAATAACTGCAAAAGAGGAAATGAAAAAGTTAAAGCACCCGTATGTAGGTAGTGAACATCTTTTATTAGCAATCCTTAAAGATAAAAATGAAATAAGTGATAGACTAAAAATATTTAATTTAGACTATGAAAAATTGAAAAACGAAATAATAAATATAGTAGGTATTGGAAGCAAAGAATCAGATTGCTTTTTATATACACCTCTTCTTAAAAGAGTAATGGAAAATGCTATATATGAAGCACGAGAAAATAATAATGGTAAAGTTACAATCGCACATTTATTTTCATCACTTTTAGAAGAAGGAGAAGGAATAGCTATTAGAATATTGATAGGCATGGATATTGATATAAATGATTTGTATCAAGAATTTGCTTATAAATTTCATACTAAAAAATCAAAAAATAAAAAACTACTTATAGATGAATTAGGTATTGATTTAACAAAAAAAGCAAGAGAAGAAAATCAAGAAAAATCAGTTGGAAGAGAAAATGAAATAAAAATGGTTATAGAAATTTTATGTAGAAAAAAGAAAAATAATCCTATATTAATAGGAGAAGCAGGTGTTGGTAAAACTGCAATAGTAGAAGAACTTAGTAGACTTATATCAATAGGAGAGGTACCTAATATACTTAAAAATAAAAGAATAATAAGTCTTGATATGTCCACTACAATAGCTGGAACTAAATATAGAGGTGAATTTGAAGAAAGAATAAATAAAATATTAAAAGAAATAGAAGAAAATGATGATATAATCTTATTTATAGATGAAATTCACACATTAGTAGGAGCAGGAGGAGCAGAGGGCGCTATAGACGCATCAAACATCTTTAAACCCGCACTCGCACGTGGTAAAATAAGATGTATAGGAGCTACTACAACGAACGAATATAAAAAATTTATAACATCAGATAAAGCTCTAGATAGAAGATTTCAAAAAGTAAATATAAAAGAACCAGATTATAATACACTTAAAGCTATATTATCAAGTTCAAGAGACTTATATTCGTCATTTCATAAAACCATAATATCAGATGAAATAATAGATTATATTATGGAACTTTCAAGTAAATACATAAAAAATAGATATGAACCAGATAAATCTATAGATATAATAGATGAGGTATGTGCTCATGTATCATTAAAAGAAAATAAAAAATTAAAACAATATAATGACTTAAATAGAAAACTAAATGAAATATTAAACATTAAAAAAAATTCTCTATTAAAAAAAGATTATACTAATGCTTCTATTTATAAAGAAGAAGAAAATAAATTAATGACTAAAATAAATAAATTAGAGTTAGAATTATCAAAAGATAATAAAATAAAAGTAACTAAAGAAGATGTAATTGATATAGTTAGTAGAAAAAGTAATATACCTATATATAAATTAAAAAGTTTTGATATTAAAGATGTATATGATTTTGAAAAGAAATTAAAAGATAAAATAATTGGTCATGATAAAAATATAGATGAATTAGTTAAAGTATATAAAAAATTAAAGTTAGGATTAAAAGATGACAATATGTGTTATTCAATGCTTTTTACTGGATCAAGTGGCGTTGGTAAAACTAATTTAGCAAAATTATTTGGAAATAATATTTCAAATAATGTAATAAAACTTGATATGAGTGAATTTAGCGAACCACATTCAATTAGTAAATTACTTGGCTCACCAGCAGGATATGTTGGATATGATGATAATAAAAACATACTTGAAAGTATCAAAGATAACCCTTTTTCAGTACTTATATTAGACGAAATAGAAAAGGCACATCCAAATGTATTAAACCTTTTATATCAAATACTTGATGATGGTAAATTAAAAGATTCTAAAGGAGAAACTATATATTTTAACAATTGTACAATAATAATGACATCTAATATAGGATATAATAAAAAAAATATAGGATTTAATAATGATAATAAAGTAAATAATGAATTAAAAGAAAACTTTAGTATACCATTCATAAATAGAATAGATAGTATATTTAATTTTAATAATTTAAATGAAGACAATATTAGAAAAATAATAAAAATAAATCTTGATAAATTAAAAGATAAGTATAAACAAAAAAATATAAAAATAAAAATAAATAATAAAATAATAGATGAAATAGTAAAACTTTCAAATTATATAGAATATGGTGCGAGAAAAATAGAAAAAATAATAAAAAATAATATCGAATCCATAGTTATAAATCAAATATTAGAAGGAAAAACAATAGTAAATATAAATGAATTAGAAAAAAGTATAATATATTAAAACACATAAAAAATTAAAAAAAATAATATTAAATACTTTCCTTTTTTTTAAAATATGTTATAATTAATATTAGGTGATACTATGGACTATTTAGATGAAATAAAAACTAGTTTGAAAAATAATCCTAATTTAAATGATGAGATTAGAAAAAAAATATTTGATTTAATTATAGTTATTCATAGAAAATTACCTAATGTTGATTTAGCTAGATTAAATAATAAAATAAAAAGTGTTAAAATTGGCAAAATAAGTAAATTAGAACGAAAAGGAAATTACTTTTATGATATATTCAAAAATGAAATACAATTTTCAGCAAATATAAAAGGTGATTACGATATAGATAATTTATTTATGCAAGCCTTGCTTCAAATGACCACCAGCACGGATACTTTCACTGGATTTAATTCTGATGAAAGACTGCACGCACTTAATCTTGCTTATACAGAAATACTTGCTACATATTTAGTTGGAAATGAAGGGGACTCTGATTTAGAAGAAGAGATGTTAGTTACAAATCTTTTAAGTCATATTGTTGGCAAAGATACTATGTTTAATTCATATTTCACTAATAATGGTGAACCTATAATAAAAGCTATGCAAGATGCGGAGGTAAAATTATGACAAGTATAGTAAATTTTGAAGAGAATTTAAAGGATAGAAAATCTAATGTTATTTTAGAATCATTAAATCGATTTCACGACGCTAAAATAAGTGGTGCTATAAGACCAGATGAACTTTCTAAAATTATTGTTTTAGTTGGAGATTTATTCGCTAATAAAATAAGTAAGGGAGAAGTAAGCAAAGAAGAAATTGATGAAACAGAATCCTTTATTTCACAATTTACTGGAGAAAATAAAGATAGTTATTTTAATATTAATCATGCAGATTTAGATAAGTCATCAAAAATGTTTTTAGAAGGAGATTTTTTCGCACTTGAAAAATATCAAGAAAGGATTAAAGATTCAAGCCCATTATTTGATGAAGAATCATACTCTAGTGGATTTAAAAGATTATAGTTATATTTTATAACTTTTTTCTTGACTAAAAAAAATATATATAATAAAATATAACTCATAGAAAAGGGAGTATAAATCAGATTGGGGGTTTATATGCAAAAAGAATTAGAATTAATTAAGTTTACGTTAACTCCAAATATGAGTTTAGAACTTATTAATTTTAATAAATTAAAAAAAGAATTATTTGAAATGAAAAAAAATTACAATTTAAATGAAGATAAAGAATTATTATTAAAAATAAAAAAAGCTGAAGAAGAATTATTACATTTAAAATCAAAATTTATCAAAGAATTTAGATTAGCTAATAAAGAGCAAATAGAATATTATTTAAAAGAAAAAAATCATGATTGATTTTTTTTTTGCAATTTTAAAAGGATTTTTGAAAAAAATATCGAATAATATAAATAGAGAGGTAAATAAATTCTAGTTTTGTCGATTATGTATAAAAATAAAAAAAAGTGTGCTAAATTAATTAAGAAGGTGAATATATGTTAAATGTAATAACAGAATTTAGAAAGGGAATATTATTTGTAAGACTTAAAGGAGATTTAAATAAAAATACTATTTCTAAACTAAATAAAAAAGTTACAGATATGGTAAAAAAGAATGGAATAAATAATATTGTATTTAATTTTTCTAATTTAAAATCAATTGATATAAAGGGAATAAATACTATATTTTATAATTATGAATTATGTAAAAAGAACCATGGAAGAAGTTTTATATGTGGTAATAATGATAAAATAAGAAAAAAATTAAAAAAGAGTAGATTAATAAATTATGTATATGAAACAACAGATGAATTAAATGCTATGAGAATATTAAATATAGGGTGAAAATATGAAAGATGAAATTATAGTAGAAAATCAAAATCTTATTTATTATATTGCAGGATTTTTTAAAAATTATCCATATAAAGAAGACTTATACCAAGCAGGACGTCTTGGAATGATTAAAGCATATGATAAATATGATTCAAACATGGATTGTAAGTTTACAACATACGCTTTTTCTTATATATTAGGTGAAATGAAAAAATTAGTAAGAGAAGATAAGGGAATAAAAATATCAAGAGAAATTTCTAAATTAAATTTGAAAATAGAAAAAGCTTATGTATTATTATCTCAAAAGTTAATGAAAGAGCCAAGTACATATGAAATAGCGAGTTTTCTAGAAATACCTGAATATTATGTATCAGAAGCAATAACAAGTTTAAATAAAATAAAAAGTATAGATGAACCTATAAATAGCGATGGAAAAGATTTAACTTTACAAGATGTAATAGGAAAATCTGAAAACATAGATGATTTAATTTTACTTAAAGAAAGTTTAGAAAAATTAAATAATGAAGAAAAGTTTATTATAGATAGTAGATATGTTAAGGATTATACACAAGAAGAAATAGCTAATAAACTTGGTATTAGTCAAGTTCAAGTATCTAGAAAAGAAAAAAAAGTATTAGAAAAACTAAAATGTCAAATGACTAGTTAGAAAAATTTGAATTTTAAAATAAAAAAACATAAAATTTATTGAAACAATAAAATATTTATGTTATAATCTATATGTGGCTCTGGAGTAGTACTCAAGAGGCTGAAGAGGCGCCCCTGCTAAGGGTGTAGACCGGGCAACTGGTGCGAGGGTTCAAATCCCTCCTGCTCCGCCATTATGAATTTAACTCTTATTTAAGAGTTTTTTTTACAATTAAAGTGTAAATTGAAATGTAAAATAAAATATATTTTATCTTTTTCTTTAAAAAAATACAAAAATATGATATACTTATCTATGATAAGCGAGGTATTGATATGGATTATAATAACATGAACTATTATGAAATTTTAGGCGTAGATAAAAATGCAAGTACAGCCAATATAACTAAAGCTAGAAATAGATTAAAATTTGGAAGCCCTGAAGATAGAGTCCCATTTAATATGTATGGTGTAATAGATCAAGCATATGATACATTAGTTAATCCTGAATTAAGAAGAAAATATGATGAAACTTTAGAAAAAAATAATAATAATTCAACTAGCGAGGTTAAGGTTGAATCAAACCCTATAATATCAAGTGATAATAAGCAAAATAATGTAGAAACTAGTGAAGAAAAATCTAAAGAAGAACAAATTTTAAGTGAAGAAGCTATAAAAGAAGCAGTATCTAAAGAAGAACAATCTTCAAATGAAGAAGAAAAGAAAGTAAACAATGAAGCCTATTTGGATAAACTAAAACTTGATTATTCAGATGTAATTTTGAAAATAAGACAAATTTATATTAAAAATGGTAAAGAATCTATAGATTATGATGAATGGGATAAATCCTTAAAAGAAGCTTATAAACTCAATGATGAAATAAAAGAATTTTCTTCAAAAAGCAATATAAAATTATCTATTCCTTCTGTTGATGATATATTAAAAATGTTTAATATCGATAAATCTTTAGTAAAAAAAGAAAATCAAGAAGAAAACGATAAAAAAGAAGAAAAAAATTTATCAGATGAAAAAAGAGATCAATTACATAAATTAGTACAAAATTATGGAGACTTGATTTTAAAAATAAAGTCCATTTATGAAAAAAAGGATAGTTCAGAGAAAATAGATTATGATGAATGGAATAAATCCTTAAAGGAAGCTTATAAACTTAATGATGAATTAAAAGATTTTTTATCAAAAAACGACATAGAAATACCTCTATTAACTGTTGATGATAGTTTAAAACAATATAATATCGATAAATCTTTAGTAAAAAAAGAAACTAAAGAAGAAAACGATAAAAAAGAAGAAAAAAAATTATCAGATGAAAAACAAAATGAATTAAATAGATTAGTACAAGATTATGAAAATTTGATTTTAAAAATAAAATCACTTTATGAAAAGAAGGATAGTTCAGAAAAAATAGATTATAGTGATTGGAGTAATACATTACAATCAGCTAATAAACTTTATAATGAAATAAAAGATTTTTCATCAAAAAATGATATAGAAATACCTGTATCATCTGTTAATGATAGTTTAAAAAAATATAATATCGATAAGTCTTCATTAAAAGAAGATGATTTTAGAAAAATAAATATATATGAAAAAATAGGAAAAAAAGAACAACCAAAACAAGATTTAGTTCAATATGATTTTAGCAATTTAGAATATCATAAAAATGCTGAAACAGATATAGAAAATGATTACGATTTAGCTCAAAAATATTTTAGTTCTTCAAGAAAAACTAAAAACAATGCTACAAAACTAATTTTTTCAACTATAGGAGCAGGCGCAACTTTCTTCCTTTTAGGGCCAATGATGCTTGGTACATCTGCCTTTGCTACAGTAGTAAGTATGCTAGGTGGAGGAGTTGTATTTGAAAACTTATGGAAAAAAATTAAAAAGCACCAAACTAAATCACAAAAGAATTTGTTCAAAACTGATAGGGAATCATACGCAGGTGTAATAAAAGATGTATCAACAAGAGAAAGCAATTTAATTAATAAATCTAATGAAAAATTAAAAGAAACTATTGAAAAATTATGCGAAAAAAGAGGAAATAATTTTGAATTAGAAAAAGAAAGATTAAAATATGAAAATCATGTTAAATTATTAGGCCAAATAATTGAACAAAGAAAGTCTACTAAAGCAAAACATGGTGAATTTACAAGTAAAAGTTTAAAATTAGATGCACTTAAAAAAGAATACTCAAAAGCAAAACATGATTTAAAAAATATAAATGAACGTATTGAAAGAAAAGAATTAGAGAATCAAATAGGTTTAGAAAATGTAGATTTAAGTTCTAGAATTTATAAAAATTTTAAATTTGGGAATGCAATTTTAAAATTAAAATTACAACGACTAAAACTTCAAAAAAATAGGAATCAACAAGATATGTCAATTGTTAATGAAGAAGAAAAAACAAGGAATCGTTAGTCCTTGTTTTTTATGCATAAATAAAAAGCAATTTATGCTTTTTTAATCTTATTTAATGTTCTTTTTTCTCTCGCACTCATTCTAACTTTAGAACCATCTTCTAAAGTAACTAACTGCATATTTACATTTTGTGTATGCTTAGTAGCTTTACAAGAGTGTGATCTTCTATTACCAGCAAGTGGTTTTTTATTTGTTACTTTAATTGCCATAATATTCCTCCATTCAAAGTTTTTCCCTATGCCTTATGAGTTTATCATATTTTGATTGATAAGTCAAATATTTTAATAAAAATATTTAAAATAAACTTTATTTATAGTAAAATATATGTAGGAGGGATATTATGTATACACCACTTTATATAAAAACAGATAACAGCTTACAAGAATCACTTATAAGTATAGAAAAACTTATAGATTTTGCGCTTAAAAACAATATAAAATCCCTTACTATAACAGATAATAATATGTATGGAGTTATGGATTTTTATAAATCATGTATAAAAAATAACATAAAACCAATAATTGGACTTGAAATAGAATATAATAAACAAAAAATAGTATTGTACGCTATAAACTACGATGGATATAAAAACTTAATTAAATTATGTACAATTTCAAGTGAAAAAGAATTAACTTTAAATGAATTAGAAAAATATTCATCAAATATTATTTGTATAATTCCATCTAACAGTTTATCAATTTATAATGATGTAAAAAGTTTTTATAAATACCTATATGTAGGTTATTCAAACATAGAAGAATTTAAAACATTAGATTATGAAAATAAAATATATATGAAAGAAACATTATACTTAGAAAAACAAGAAAATGAATATATAAAATATTTAAGTGCGATAAAGGAAGGTATAACAATAGATTATGTAAAAGATACTAAATTAGATAATTATTTATTGATAGAAGAAGAATTTAATAAAAAATATAAAGAAAGCATAGAAATAAATCATTTTATAACTGAACTTTGTAATGTAGAAATAAAATTTAATCAAAAATTAATGCCTAAATGTAATAATGAAATAGATAGTTTAAAAACTTTAAAAAACAAGTGCATAGAAGGTCTTAAAAGTAGATTTGGTTTAACCGTTAAAAAAGCATATATGACAAGACTTAAATATGAATTAGAAATAATAAACAAAATGGGTTTTTGTGACTACTTTTTGATAGTTGAAGATTACGTTAGATATGCTAGAGAAAATAATATAATAGTTGGAAGCGGAAGAGGTAGTGCGGTAGGTTCACTAGTTTCTTATTGTCTTAAAATAACAGATGTCGATCCAATTAAATACGATTTACTTTTTGAAAGATTTTTAAATCCTGAAAGAGTAAGTATGCCTGATATTGATATAGATTTTGAAAATACAAGAAGAGAAGATGTAATAAATTACTGTGTAAATAAATATGGAAAGAAAAAAGTAGTACCAATAATATCTTTTGGAACACTCGGCGCAAAACAAGCTATAAGAGATGTTGCAAGATGCATGGATATAGATTTAAAACTAGTAGATACTTTATGTGAATTAATAGACTCTAAAAAAAATTTAAAAGAAAATTACAATACAAATCCTAAAATACAAGATTTAATAAAAAGAAAAGAAAACTTAAAAAAGTGCTACATAGTCGCACTTAAATTTGAAGGGCTTAAAAGAAATACATCAATACACGCATCAGGTATAGTTATGTCTAATATAGATTTAGATGAGGTAATCCCACTCGATAAAAGTCATGAATTTTATGTAAGTGGTTATGATATGACCTATCTAGAAGAAATTGGACTTCTAAAAATGGATTTTTTAGCTATCAAAAATTTATCAACCATACATGATATAATAGATAGCATAAACAAAGAAAATAATACCAATATAAAATTTGATGAAATACCAATAGGTGATAAAAAAGTACTTGAATTATTTAATAAAGCAGATACTATAGGAATATTTCAATTTGAATCAGATGGAATGGTAAACTTTTTAAAAAAATTGAAAGTAACAAGTATGGATGATTTATTTGCTGCTATCGCACTTTTTAGACCTGGACCTATGCAAAATATCTCTACATATATAAATAGAAAAAATGGAAAAGAAAAGGTAGATTACATTCATCCTAGTTTAGAAAAAATATTAAAACCAACTTATGGAATAATGATATATCAAGAACAAATAATGCAAATATCTCAAGTTATGGCTGATTACACACTAGGTGAAGCAGATATTTTAAGAAAAGCAATGAGTAAAAAGAAAAAAGATATATTACTTAATGAACAAGAAAAATTTAAATTTAAAGCACTTAAAAAAGGTTATGATGAAAAAACAATAGATAAAGTATATAATTTAATGCTTAAATTTGCAGAATATGGATTTAATAAATCACATTCAATTGGTTACTCAATAGTCGCATATAAAATGGCTTACTTAAAAACATATTATCCTAAAAACTTTATTACTTATTTACTTTCTATGGATATTAGTGATAGTACTAAAACTAAACAATATATATATTGTGCGAAAAAAAATAATATAAATATATTAAAACCAGATATAAACTTAAGTGAAAAAAAATATAAAATAGAAGAAAATGGAATAAGATATCCTTTATCAAATATAAAAAATATAGGAACCATCAGTGCGGAATTAATAATATCAGAAAGAAAAAATGGAAATTATATAGATATATTTGATTTTATAAAAAGATGTTATGGAAAAACTGTTACATCAAAAACAATAGAATCACTTATCTTTTCAGGCGCACTTGATTCATTTGGTTTTAGTAAAAAAACACTTATTACCAATTTAGATTTAATAATAAATTATGGCGAATTAATAAAAGATTTAGATAGAGAATATGCATTAGAGCCAGAAATAAATATAATAGATGAATATTCTAAAAAAGAATTGCTAGAAAAAGAACTAGAATTATTTGGATTTTATTTAACTAACAATCCAATAACAGATTTTAAAGCTAAATATGATAATATAGTAGATGTAAAAGATATAGAAAGTTATTTTACTAAAAATATAAATATAATAGTTTCAGTAGATAAAATAAAAGAAATTACAACATCTAAAAACGAAAAAATGGCTTTTATAACAGGTAGTGATGAACTAAAGAATTGCGATATAGTATTATTTCCTAAAACTTATAACAAATATAATAAATTAAACATAGGAGATATAGTACTTATAAATGGAAAAGTAGAAAGAAGATATGATAAATATCAATTAGTAGTGAATACTCTAACTAAATTATAAAAAAAACATATTATAATAAAAAAAATATTTCATTTTCAAAATAAATATGTTAAAATAATATTAGTAGAAGTTAGAATTGGAGGAACAAAGATGAGTTTTGTTAAAAACTGGTTTAGTAAAAGTGATAAAGATTCAGAATTAGAAAATGAATTTTATGACATAAAAAAGGAAGACGCTGTTGAAGATGGTAGTTCTAAAATGATACTTTTAGAGCCTCGTGCTTATTCAGAAGCAGCTCAAATAGCAGATCATCTAAAAAAGAGAAATACTGTAGTTGTTAATCTTAAAAGAGTAACAGGTGAACAAGCTCAAAGAATTATGGATTTTTTAAGTGGTGTATCATATGCTATAAATGGTACTATTCAAAAAATAGGAACAGGTATATATTTATGCACACCAAATAATGTAAATATACAAGGTAAAATAACAGATGATAATGAAAAAGATAAAAAAGACAAAGATGATGATAATATAAATTACGAGTGGTAAAATACTTGAAAAAGAAAAATATGTGTGTTATTATATATAACGCACCTTTGATTGAGGGATGCTTATGGAAGGTAGTAGAAAGTTTAAAAATTACACTCCTGAAGAAATTGATAATTTTTTAGATAAAGTTATAAATCAGGTAGAAAAAATGATTGAAGACAACAAGATAAAAAATAGAGAAATCATTTTAAAAGATAAGAGAATAGAAGAACTTGAAAGACAACTTAGCGGTGTAAAACAAATTCAAGATAAATTAAGTCACTATGAACGTATGGAAGATACATTAAATAGAGCTATACTAATGGCTCAAAGAACATCAGATCAAATAAAAAGTACAGCTCATAGAGAAAGTGAAATAATACTTGAAGATGCTAAAAGAAATGCAAATCGCATAGTAAATGAATCACTACTTAAAGCAGAAAAAACCGAAATGGAAGCAGAAGCCCTCAAACGAAATGTAATTATATTTAAAAGAAAATTAAGAAGCATAATAGAAGATCAACTTGCTATGGTTGATGAAATTGAAAAAGTAGATTTTTAAAATATATGATAGAGACGGTATAATACAAGTTTTAAAGAGAGTCTAAGTGTGGTGTGATTAGATAAACAAGTATTATATAGATCACTCTTGATATTTTTAATGAAGATTAAAACGTTAGTGGCGTTATACACAAGAGATAATAAACTATTATGAAATAGGGTGGTACCACGCTTATTAATGGCGTCCCTGTGCTTCTAATAGTTTTTTTAAATATTATTGTAATTAGAGAATAATATAAAATTAAAGGAGAATAATTATGTGTAGATTTGAAGAATTAAGCAAAGAAAAAAATAGTAAAATAGAAGATGAATTAAGTAAAAAATTTATCGATGAAAATTTACTTGAGAAAACAATAGAAAACAGAAAAAATAGCGAGAATTTTGTATTTTATGATGGACCAGCAACTGCAAATGGTATGCCAGGTATACACCATATGTTAGCTAAACTTTTAAAAGATACAGTTTGTAAATATAAAACTATGAAAGGATATAGGGTACTTAGAAAAGTAGGTTGGGATACACATGGTCTTCCTGTTGAGGTACAAGTAGAAAAAGAACTCGGATTTAATGGTAAAGGCGATATTGAAAAATATGGAATAAAAGAATTTAACGAAAAATGTAGAGAAAGTGTTTGGAAAAATGAAACAGCTTTTAAAGATTTTACTAATAAAATGGGACAATTTATAGATTTAAAAAATCCATATATTACTTATAATAATGATTATATAGAGACAGAATGGTGGATACTTAAAAAATTTTTTGATGAGGGTTTAATTTATAATGGACTTAAAATTCTTCCATATTGTCCTAGATGTGGTACAGGACTTGCTAGTCATGAGGTAGCTCAAGGTTATAAAGAAATAACTGTTAATACAGTTACAGTACCTTTTAAAGTTAAAAATCAAGAAAATACTTATTTACTTATTTGGACAACAACTCCATGGACACTTATGTCAAATGTCGCAGCTTGTGTAAACCCTAATGAAAAATATGTAAAATGTTTGTCTAGAGGTATAAACTTTATAGTAGCTAAATCTTTAGCAAGTAAAGTACTTGGAGATGACTATGAAATAGTAGAAGAATATATGGGTAAAGATTTAGAATACCTTGAATATGAACAATATATGGATATTTTAAAAGTAAATAAAAAAGCATTTTATGTAACATGCGCTGATTACGTAACAATGGAAGATGGTACAGGTATAGTACATATCGCACCTGCATTTGGTCAAGATGACTATGAGGTAGGTTTAAAATATGATTTACCAGTATTAAATCCAGTAGATGAAAATGGTTGCTATACAGATGGACCATGGAAAGGTAGACTTGTAGTTGATAGTGAACTTGAAATAGAAATAATTAAATATTTATCAAGTCAAGATAAAATATTTAAAAAACAAAAAATGGTACATAACTATCCACATTGTTGGAGATGTAAAACACCTTTAGTTTATTATTCAAAACCAAGTTTATATATAAAAGTAACTGACTTTAAAGATAAAATAATAGCTGCAAATAAAACTGTTAATTGGTATCCAGATTACGTAGGAGAAAAAAGATTTGGAAATTGGCTTGAAAATTTAAACGATTGGGCTATATCAAGAAATAGATATTGGGGAACACCAATACCTTTATGGGAATGTGATTGCGGTTATAAAGAAATGATAGGTTCAAGAGAAGAATTAGTACAAAAATCTATTGAAAAAATAGATGAAACTATCGAATTACATAGACCATACGTTGATGATGTACATATTAAATGTCCAAAATGTGGTCATAAAATGTCTAGGATTAAAGAGGTAATGGATTGCTGGTTCGACTCTGGTTCAATGCCATTTGCACAATACCACTATCCATTTGAAAATAAAGAATTATTTGAATCACAATTTCCTGCAGATTTTATATGTGAAGGTATAGATCAAACAAGAGGCTGGTTTTATTCATTACTTGTAATATCTACATTTGTTATGGGTAAAAGTCCATATAAAAATGTATTAGTTAATGACTTAATAACAGATAAAGATGGTCATAAAATGCATAAAAGTAAAGGTAATGCAGTAGAGCCATTTACAAGCATTGAAAAATATGGGGCTGATCCAATTAGATGGTATATGCTTTATACATCACCAGTTTGGACACCACTTAGATTTGATGAAGATGGAATAAAAGAGGTACAATCAAAATTCTTCAACACATTAAAAAGTACATATTCATTTTTCAGTATGTATGCAAATATCGATAAAATAGATCCTAAAGAATATGAAATAAAATATGAAGATTTAGAAGAAATAGATAAATGGTTAATATCTAAATATAATAAATTAGTTAAAAACGTTACAAACTATATGGATAAATATGATTTAACAATGTCAGAACGTTTAATACAAAATTTTGTAATTGAAGATTTATCAAATTGGTATATAAGACGTAATAGAAGAAGATTTTGGTCAAGTACAAACGATACATCAAAACTTGCAGTATATAAAGTTACATACGATGTATTATGTGGAATATGTAAATTAATCGCACCAATGGTACCATTTACAAGTGAAGAAATATATACAAAATTAACAAAAGAAGAATCAGTACACTTAAGCGATTATCCTACATATAATGAAAAATTAATAAACGAAAAAATAGAGACTAGAATGGATTTAGTAAGAGATTTAATTAGCCTTGGTAGAAATATAAGAGAAGAGGTTAAAATAAAAGTTAGACAACCAATTAGTGAAGCATTAATAGATGCTAAAAACGAAAAACTTATAGGTGATTTAACAGATTTAATAAAAGAAGAATTAAATGTTAAAGTAGTTAAATTTATTAGCGATGTAGAAAATTATATGAATTTCACTATTAAACCAAACTTTAAAGAGGTAGGAAAAACTTTTGGACCACTAATAAAAGAATTTGGTGAAAAACTTTCTAAATTAGATACTACTGATATATTAAAATTAAAAAATGGCGAAATAATTAAAATGAATATTGGAAATACTGATTATGATATAGACATAAATATGGTAGATATAAGAACAAATTCAAAAGAAGGATTTGATGTTGCAACTAGTTTCTCTAATTTTATAATAATAAATACTGAACTTACTGAAGAATTAATTATGGAAGGTATAGCTCGTGAATTAGTATCTAAAGTACAGAATATGAGAAAAACAAAAGATTTTGACATAGCAGATAGAATAACACTTTATTATAATGGTGATGAAGAGGTAGTTAAAGCAGTAGAAAGTTTTAAAGAATTTATAAAAAATGAAACTTTATCAACTAATATTGAAATTAAATCTAATTTAAAAGAAGAATTTGATTTAAATGGACATAATACATTTATAGATGTAGAAAAAAATTAAAGCAAGATAACATTATCTTCTTTTTTTATTTAAAATAATGTGTTAATATATATTGAGGTGAAATTTATGGACAAATTTTATGAGACAATACCACTTTCAGTAAATAAAGCAAAATTATATGTAGAAAATTCTAAAATACAACAAGAAACAAAAGAATTAGAAGAATTTATAACCGATAATAAATATATGAATAGTAAAGAATTTTTAAAAAATGTATTATTCACACAAGAAATAAAAGCTAATAATACTATTGAAGGATATACCGATGATGTTGGACTTATATACGATATAATAAAAAATAAATTAAAAAAAATAGATAAAATAAAAATGGCAAGAATATTAAATCTATATAATGGATATAAATTTATATTTAAAAATAAAGAAATAACAAAAGAAAATTTAAAAAAATTATATAGTATATTATCTAAAGATTTACTTTTAGAATATGATATAAATAATATGGGACAATACTATAGAAATAAACCAGTATATATATATTACAGCGCTAATTTAAATATATCACCTGATATGGGTATAGATAGTAAATATATAGATAAATATATGAATGAGTATTTTGAATATGTAAATAGTAATAATAATTTTAATACACTTACTGATTATTATATTAAATCTCAAATAATGCATCTTCAATTTGTAAATATACACCCTTTTTTTGATATAAATGGAAGAACTGCTAGAACAGTTAGTATGTGGTATTTATTAAATAATAAAGTATATCCATATATAATATTTAATAGAGCAATAAGTCTTAATAAGACAAAATATTATAAAGAGATAAGAAAAGTAAAACAAACTTGTAATATAACTTATTTTTTAAAATTTATGTTAGAAAATGTAAGAATAGAATTAGAAAAAGAATATATTATGGAAATGATAAAATCATCTAGTAGTAGTTTAACTCCAATTGATTATCAGACTATATATTATATACTTTCAATGAATGGTATATTAACAGTAAGAGATTTTGGATATTTTTATAATTTGAATAACGATAAGAAAAATTTAAAAGAAATATATGAAAATATGATTATACCACTGTTAGATAAAAATATAATAATAAGCATCAGAGAAACTGATAAATACATAAATGATAAAGATAAAAACTTTATATTTAAATTAAATGAAAATAAATATGAACTAGATACTAATAAGATAAAAAAATTAAAATTATAAATAAAAAATGTAAAATGCAAGTAAAATTCTTATCTTTCTTTTTTTTTATGTAAAAAAGTGATATAATGTAAAAGGTGAATATATGAGGAAACAAATAAAAAATGTAGATATAAATTATATAGACTATGGTAAAGGAGAAAATACAGTAGTTCTTTTACACGGTTGGGGTCAAAATATAGGTATGATGAAACCTATAGGAGATAAACTACAAAAAAATAATAGAGTAATAATAGTAGATTTACCAGGATTTGGTGAAACTGAAGAGCCTAAAGATATATGGACTATGTATGATTATGCAGATTGTATTAAACAATTATTAGATGATTTAAAAGTAAGCAATCCAATAATGGTAGGACATTCATTTGGAGGTAAAATAAGTTTGATATATGCGAGCAAATATCAAACTCAAAAATTAGTATTATTTGGTAGCCCATTTAAAAAAGAAATAAAAAAACTTAGTATGAAAACTAAAATATTAAAAAAACTAAAAAAGGTACCTATAATAAATAATTTAGAAGGATTCGCTAAAAAACATATAGGTTCTAGAGATTATAAGAATGCTAGTGAATTTATGAGAAAAATACTTGTAGAACACGTAAATTTAGATATAACAGAAGATGTAAAAAAAATTAAATGTTCAACACTTATAATATGGGGAACTAACGATACAGAAGTACCAATAGAAGAAGCATATGAACTTGAAAAATTAATAAGTGATTCCGCAGTAATTCCATATGAAGGATGTACACATTATGCATACTTAGAAAATTTAGGACAAACAGTAAATATAATAAAAAATTTTATAGGAGGGTAGTATGACTTTATTTTTAATATCTTTAATTCCATATTTAATATTTACGATATGTAAAACAAAAAATTCATTTCACATGTTACAACAAAATTTTTATAATGACGATAATAGATATCTAAAATGGATATTAACTAATATAACGAAAGTATCATTTGAATTAGATATATTATTTGTTATTTTAATATGTACTATATTTTTTAATCCAATAATATCAATTAGTTTATTTATAGTACTTTATGGAATTCTATATTTAAAATATAAAAAGAATATAGTAATTGCTAAAAAACCTCTTGTCATAACAGCGCGTATAAAGAGATTAAGTTTTACTATGTTTATTATATATTTTATAATGATAATTCCTATTGTAGTTAGTTTTGATTACGAAACTATAATATATGAATACTTAATACTTGGACTTGCTACATACTTAAATGTATTTGTAGTAATGGTAGCTAATGTAATAAATAAACCTATTGAAAAATGTGTATATTTATATTATAAAAGAAAAGCAATAAAAAAATTAAAATCTATGAATATACCTGTTGTTGGTATTACAGGTAGTTATGGAAAAACAAGTAGTAAGAATATAATTAATGATATATTAAATGTAAAATTTAATTCATTTGCAACCCCTAAAAGTTTTAATACTCCATATGGTCTTATGAATTCAATAAATAATTATTTAGATAAATTTAATGATATATTTATAGCAGAAATGGGCGCATTTAAAATAGGAGAAATAAAGAAAAATTGTAAATTAGTTCATCCAAAATATGGAATTATCACTAATATAGGAGTAGCTCATCTAGAAACCTTTGGTTCAAGAGATAATATTATGAAAGGTAAATTTGAATTAGTAGAATCCCTACCTCATGATGGACTTGCTATATTAAATGGTGACGATGAATATCAATTAAAATATAAAATAAAAAATAATTGCAAAGTAAAATGGATAGGAATAGATAACCATGATGTAGATTTGTATGCTACAAATATAAAACTATCTAGTAGTGGTACAAGTTTTGAATGTATATTTAAAGGAGATAAAACTAAATATGAATTTCATACCAAATTATTAGGTAAGCATAATATATATAATATATTAAATGGTATATTATTAGGTCATGAACTTGGATTAAGTATAGATGAATTAAAAAGAGGAGTAAATAGTGTAAAAACTATAGAACACCGTTTAGAACTTAAAAAATATGGAAATATTAATATAATAGATGATGCTTATAATTCAAATCCAGTAGGTTCTAAAATGGCAGTAGAGGTTTTAGGACTTATGAATGGAACTAAAATAATAGTAACTCCAGGCATGATAGAGTTAGGAGATAAACAATATGAACTAAATAAAAAATTTGGTGAATATATAAGTGAATCTGTAGATTATGTCATATTAATAGGTAAAAAACAAACAAAACCTATATATGATGGATTAATTGAAAAAAAGTTTGATGATAAAAAAATATTTATATTAAATGATGTAAGAGATGCTTTTACGCTTATGCAAAAATTAGCTAAAAACGATACATATGTGCTTTTAGAAAACGATTTACCAGATTTATTTAATGAATAGGAGAGATGTATAATGAAAATAAAAGTTGGTGTAATATTTGGTGGAGAAACTGTAGAACACGAGGTAAGCATAATATCAGCAGTTCAAGCAATGGAACATATGAATACTGAAAAATATGAAATAATTCCTATATATATAAGTAAGGATAGAATTTGGTATACAGGTAATATGCTTAAAGAGATAGACATCTATCAAGATTTTGAGGAACTTAAAAAATATGCAAAAGAAGTTACTTTAGTAAAAATTAAAGATGGATATTATTTACAAAATACAAATGGTTTATTTAAAAAAAATATAACTGATATCGATATTGCATTTCCAATAGTTCATGGTAATAATGCAGAAGATGGAACAATTCAAGGATATTTAGATAGTATAGGTATTCCATATGTTGGTAGTAAAGTATTAGGTAGTGCTTTAGGACAAGATAAAGTAGTTATGAAACAAATTATGAATGATGCTAAATTACCTATAGTTGATTATACTTGGTTCTATGATAATGAATATGCTGATGATACAGAAAAGATATTTGATAAAGTAAAAAAGATTGGCTATCCAGTAATAGTAAAACCAGCAACACTTGGTAGTAGTGTAGGAATTACATATGTAAAAGATGAAAAAAACCTTGCACGCGCTATAGAAGAAGCAATGAAATATGATGTAAAAATAGTTATAGAAAAAGCAGTACAAAATTTAACTGAGGTAAATTGTAGTGTATTTGGAAACTATGCTCATCAAGAGGTAAGTGCTATAGAAGAGGTTACAAGTGATGAAGAATTTTTAACATATGCTGATAAATATATTGGTAATGGTAAAGGTAAATTAAAAGGAGCATCAAAAGGTATGCTAAGTGCTTCAAGAAAAATACCTGCAGATATTAGTGAAGAAATGAAAAAGAACATAGAAGAAACATCTAAAAAAGTATTTAAATGTTTAAATTTATCTGGAGTAAGTAGAATAGATTATTTAATTGATAAAAAAACAAATAAATATTATGTAAATGAACCAAATACGATACCAGGTTCTTTAGCATTCTATCTTTGGGAACCTATTGGTAAAAAATATCAAGATTTACTTGATGATATGATAACTTTAGCTATTAAAGATTATAAAAACAAATCAAAAAAAATATATTCATTTGAAAGTAATATATTAAGTAATTATGGCGGGACTAAGGGTCTTAAAGGAATGAAAAGTAAATTAAAATAATTAAATTAGGTAAAAAAGATTAATTTAAATCTTTTTTTTCTATTTTTGAAATTAATAAGTCAAATATTATTTTCAAAAGTATAAAAATATGATATAATGTAATAGTATTTGAGGTGAAGTAAAAACATGACAAAATACAATAACGATCAAGAATACTTATTAATTATAGATAATATAATGAAAAATGAAGAGTTTAAGAAAATGGATAACATAAAACATCACAATACGACTAGGTTAGATCACTCACTTAAAGTTTCATATTATTCATATAAAATAGCAAAATCATTAAAATTAGATTATAAAGATGTAGCTAGAGGTGGATTACTACATGATTTCTATACAGAAAAAATAAGTGATATGGATAAAGTAAAAGATAAAATATTACTATTTTCAGTAAAGCACCCAGATGAAGCTGTTTTAAATTCATTAGAGTATTTTGATTTATCAGAAAAAGAAATAAATATTATAAGAACTCATATGTTTCCTATAGATTATAAAATTCCAAAATATGCAGAAAGCTGGATAGTAAGTATAGTAGATAAAGTACTTAGTATAAATGAATTTTCAAGAAAATTAGGTCATAAGTTAATTTATGCACTTAATTTATATTTATTATTTGTAGTTAATATAATAAAATAGACTTACAATGTAAGTCTAAATTTGTATATTCAAATAAATAATCTTGCAATGCAAGATTTAAATGTCCTTGTAACTCAGCTGGATAGAGTATCCCTCTCCTAAAGGGAAAGCCGGAGGTTCAAATCCTCTCAAGGACACCATATTAAGATGAAACTTGGTAAATTCCAGTAAAAATAGAGAAATTACTTGATAAAAAATTGTTTTTATGATATGATGTATTCGTCAAGGAAATTTGCATAAAAAAAGGCAAATACTTAATTTCAAGAGTTGAGTATTTACCTAAGTTTAAATTGTACCCTATAAAATGGACACGATAGGAAAAAATACCTATCTTTTTATATAATAATTAATAGGAGAAAGCAATATGGGTAAATATTTAAAAGTTATGTTTGGAACATCATCTGGTGCAAAAAATGATTTGAAATATAAAATTGATGAAATAAATGTTTCAGACAATTGGAATCCTACAGCACGTAATCCTGAAGAAATGGGCGGATTTAATTTTAGTACAGAAGATAAGATATTAAGATGGTTAATAAGGGGAGATACATTATATGATGTTGAAATTCCTATTGATGCAGAGGTAATAGATTGTCCTAGTAAATCAGCTCCTCATGGAGTATTTAGAAGCAATAAAATAATTTTACATAATCCTAGAAAAGTGAATGATGAAATTGCTTTAGATTTATATAAAAAATCAAAATTACCAGAACTTTCTTATTATAAAGCATTGATTGGTTGCGCAATAAGAGGATATAAAAATACTTGTTTAGAAATTATTAAAGATAAAGTAAATAAAAATAATATAGATTTAGTTTTGTTAGAAATTGATGATTTTATATCTCCATTTAAAAATGATGTTACTAAAAAAGAATTACAAGTGTATGAAGAGATTATGGAAATGTTAAAACAAATTAAAAATTAAAAAATGTTTTACATTTTTTTATATATAAAAGTCATAAAAAAAGTAAGTTTTCATGTAAAATATTAAACAAGAAAACTTACAAAATATATTTAATAAATTAATCTAATTTAAGATTATCCAAACATTCTTGAAAAAGTTTTTTATTTTGTATTAATCTATCGTTTTTTGGACTCATTTTTAATGCTTCATTTACATAAAACAAAGCTTTATCAATATCATGTTCATAAAAATAACAAATTGATAATAAATCATATATAGTATGATCCCAACTAAATATTTCATTTATATATGTTTTTTGATGACTAGTTATCTTAAGCGCTTTAAGACAGTATTCCTTAACTTTATCCAAATTATTTTCCTTATATTCAAGTAAAGCCATTTCAACATAAGGGTCTCTTAAATATGGTGCCTCCTCGATTGCTTTATTAAGCCACATTTTAGCTTCATCTATTCTATTTAATTCTTGATAATCACGAGCTATGAATCTCATAGAAGCACATCTTTCATCTTTCCATGTAGCAGTTTTAAGTTTTAAATGTTTAATCAATGTATCGATAGATTCATTCCACTTTCTGTGATACATATATTCACGACCTAAATAATGCATATTTCTATCATCAAATGGATTTTCCTTTACTGATAATTCTAATAAATTAAGATAATTAGATCTTGATTTTGTACGATCTGGATAATGATTTAATGTTATATCATTTGTTTCTTTTTTTATTTCTTTTTTATCTCCAATATATTCTAATATTTCATGTACTGGATGAGTCCATTTATAATCAAATCTGCTATGTATTTTTTCAATATAAAAATTAACTTTAGGTACATCATTTTCAATATACCAATTATAGTTGTATGCTAATCTAGTAGTATTGCTATCCCATATTTCTTCTAATTTTTTTCTCCAACCCTCTACAAAAATTTCATCTAAATCCGTACAAACACATATATCTGCATCCTTGGGTAAATTATCCAAAGAAAGATTTCTTGCAACATCAAATCTAAATGGATCTATAATTTTTTCTTTTACATTGACATTATGTTCCTTTAATTTTTTTACAGTATTATCAGTTGAACCAGTATCCAATACATATATTTCATCTGCTTCTTTCATTGAATTTACCCATCTATCAACAAATTTCTCTTCATTTTTAGAAATTGCGTATACAATAATTTTATATTTATTCATCTATTGGCCTTCCTAAATATTCGGCTATTATAGTTACGAGTGAATTTGAAAAGTAAGATGTAGAATTTATGTTTTCAAGTTGTGTAGAACTTAAATAAATAGAATTTTTTGACAAATTTGCAAGTTCATAATGTATATTTGGGCTAACAACTGTAATTATTCCTTGAGATATAAGTTGAGCAGGAGCTTTTGATGGTATCATTACGCTACCACCTATATATGTATTATCAGTGTTTATTTCTCTAAAACCTACTGAAACATAATCGTTTTGAGGATTGAATGTAGGATCAGTATTTTTTACATAAGCATTTACTGTAAAAGTAATTTTATAAAATCCAGCTTTATTAAATTTAATTGTATTGTCATTTGTATTTAATGTAGCAATATTATTAGTATCCATTTCTTTTATATCTATTGGTATTCTTGATTTAGGGGAGATTTCAAGTCCATCTGATGGATAAGTTATTTGATTAAAAGAAACAAAATATGCAGCGCTTATAAGTTCTGGGCCAGCAGGACCAGTAGGCCCAGTAGGTCCAATATCTCCTTGAGGTCCTGGGATACCATCTTCACCTTGAGGCCCTTGAGGTCCGGGAACACCTTGCAATCCAGTTTCGCCTTTTTCTCCAGTTGGGCCAGTAGGTCCTTGTGGGATAACAAAATCTAATATAAGATTTTCATCAGTTCCCATATTCTCTACAGAAGCCGTTTGACCGGGAACACCAGTTTCAGTTTTTCCTATTGTTATAGTAACAGGTCCTTGAGGACCAGTAGGCCCAGTAGGCCCACCAGCAGGTCCAGTAGGTCCAGTAGGCCCTGTCGGACCAACTTGTAGATATACAGAACAACTTGGTTTACACCTTTCATCATCTTTAATTTTTTGTAATGCTTTTTTATATAAATCCATAAATACCTCCTTATTTTAAGATTTGATATTATGTTATAGCTTGAATCATAATAGTTACAATTGGATTTGCAAAAGATGAATCCGTTCCTAAAGACTCTGTTTTTGGGCTTTGCAAGAAAATAGGGTATTTACCTAAATTTACTAATTCAAATAATTGATTTGGATATGTTAGATTTACTATACCATGACCTACTATAGTTGTAGGTGTAGTTTTACTTCCCCAAACTGTGTTACCAGCATATACCGTACTTTCATATAGTTTTCTAAAGCCAATAGATATAATATTGGCGCTTTCTAAAGCACTTACTTGATCTACAGTGTGTGCTTGAACTATAAAGTCAATTCTATATATACCTTTTCGTAAAAAAGTTATAGTTTTATTTACATTACTAACGAAAAAACTTTTTGTATTATCTAGTACCATTATTTCCAAAGGTAATCTTTCATCTGCTGGAATTTCTAGTCCACCTTGTGGAACATCTTCATTTGACGATACAACATATAAAGTAGGAATTTCAAGTGGTCCAGGAATACCCTGTGGTCCTTGAGGCCCAGGAACACCTTGTTCACCAGTTTTACCTGTTGGCCCAATTGGTCCAACTTCGCCCTGAGGTCCCTGAATACCTCTAGGTCCCATTGGTCCTATATCGCCTTTAGGACCTGTTTCACCTTGTTCGCCTTTTGGACCTCTAATTAGACCGACATTAGTCCAATCCTTATTTTCTTCAGACCAAACATAAAGGTTAGCATCCACTAAATAGCTTTGACCGGGAATACCTGTTGGATGAGCTTTCTTTAATTCCTCTAAACTATTAAAACTACCTAAAATAGTAACGCTAGTTCCATCTTCACCTTGTGGCCCTTGAGGTCCCATAGGTCCAGTATCACCTTTTTCTCCAGTAGGTCCTTGAGGCCCAGTTGGTCCTATATCACCCTTAGGACCAACATCTCCTTGAGGTCCCATAATACGACCTGCATTAACCCAAGTTTTATTTTCATTAGACCAGACATAAAGGTTAGTATTTACTAAATAACTTTCTCCTGTTGTACCTATTGGGTGAGCTTGCTTCAACTCATCTAAACTATTAAAACTACCTAAAATAGTGACACTAGTCCCATCTTCACCTTTAGGTCCAGTTGGTCCTATATCACCCTTAGGTCCCATGATTTGACCAACATTAACCCAAGCATTATTTTCATTAGCCCAAACATAAAGGTCAGTATTTACTAAATAACTTTCTCCTGTTGTGCCTATTGGGTGCTTATCAATTAATTCATCAAATGTATTAAAGTTCCCCATGATAGTAACACTAGTTCCATCTTCGCCCTGAGGTCCAGTTGGCCCTGTAGGTCCGGTATTACCAGTAGGACCTATAAAAACTCTTGGAGTATTAATACATGAAAAATATTTTTTTTGGTCTTCTTTAATTTTTTTTAGAGCTCTCTCATATGTATCCATTTTTAATCCTCCTATTTTAATTCACCTTTTTTATAGTCTATATTATTTTATTAATAGTAAGACTTTTTTTTAAATTTGTTAATTTTATGTATGCATTTGAATTTAATATATATTTATAATATCTCCCCTTATCATATTCTATGAAGCTAAACTTTAACTGTAAATGGTATATGTTTATAAATTTATTGAAATAAAATATATTATAAAATTAAAAAAAAAGGGGAATCCCTTTTTAATCTAATTTTTTAACTATTAGCGATGCATTTACACCATTACCAGGTAGATTTATTGTTTCAGTTTGTGTACCTTGTAGTGTTAAATTAATTTGATCTCCTTCATTTAAAGTAGTTATTACGCTTCCATTATATTCAGTAAGTGCAGATTGAGTTAAATTTTTTTCAATAGAAGCTCCATCGATATCGTTTTCACCATTTTTTACAGCTAAAGTTGTATTACCACCAGTTGTAGCAGATACTAGTGCATAGTATGTAATTTCATAAACTCCACTTTCATTAATAGTAATATTATTTTGATTATCATATGATACGTTTGATTCTGTCATTTGTGTATCTAATTCAATAACTGTTGGATCAGTATTTTCCAAACTTACAGTTCCAGTTCCAGTGTTGTAAATACCACCAAAAGCATTTAATCCATTCGCAGGTCCAGTAGGTCCAGTTGCACCAATTTCACCTTGAGCTCCAGTAGGTCCTTGTGGAATTGTAAATGCTAAAACAACATTATCTAAATCTCCAGTATTTGTTACAGATGCTTGGCTTCCAGGTTCACCAGTTGTAGTAGTTCCAACAGTAACACTTACAGGTCCTTGAGGACCAGTAGGTCCAATTAACCCCATACTACCCGTTGGTCCAGTAGGTCCAGTAGGCCCTATTATTGCTCCCATACATTGTGGTTTACATTTAGAATCTTCTTTTATTTTTTGTAATGCTTTTTCGTAATAATTCAAAATATCCCTCCTTCATTCATAATTTATGAATTTTAAATTTTTTCAATCATAATAAATATCATCATTTAAAATAGTATTTTTTTGTATTAACACTTATAAAGTTTAAGAATATAATATAACTGATTAAGGAGGAATAAATATTGAAAAAAATAATTATTAGTTTAATAGCTATTTTATTAATAGTATTAATAGCTATAGGAGTATTGTGTAAAGGTGATAATAAAAAAGATAAAACTTTAAAAGATATTACTGTTGCTGAGGTTGCACATAGTATATTTTATGCACCTATGTATGTAGCAGATTCATTAGGATATTTTGAAGAAGAAGGATTAGATGTAGAAATAGTTTTAACAAGTGGAGCAGATGCAGTTGCAGCTGCAGTTATGAGTAAAGATGCACAAATTGGATTTTGTGGTAGTGAACAATCAATATATATATATAATGGTGGAGAAGCAGATTATTTAGTAAACTTTGCAGGTCTTACAAAAAGAGATGGAAGCTTCATAGTTGGTAGAACAGATAAAGAATTTAAAGTTGAAGATTTAAAAGGAAGCCATATAATTGCTGGTAGAGAAGGTGGTATGCCTGCAATGACACTTGAATATACATTAATGGAAAAAGGAATAAATGTAAAAGACTTAAATTTTGATACATCAATTGCTTTTGCTTCTATGTCAGGTGCATTTATAGGAGGAACAGGAGATTATGTCGCACTTTTTGAACCTACTGCGCTTCAATTAGAAAAACAAGGATTTGGTTATGTAGTAGCTTCATTAGGTGAATTAGGAGGAGAGGTTCCATATACTACATTTATGACAAGAAAAAGTTATTTAAATGACAATAAAGATGTAATAGAAGGATTTACTAAAGCTATACAAAAAGGATTAGATTATACTTTTTCACATAACGATGAAGAAATCGCTGATATAATATTAGATTACTTTCCAGAAACATCAAAACAAGATTTAGTAGAAACAATTAAACGCTATAGAGAAAACGATTCTTGGTATACTACAACATTTATAACTGAAGATGGATTTAAACATGTACAAGAAATAATGGATAATTCAGGTAAATTAGAAACGGAAGCACCTTATGATAAATTAGTAGATAATACTTATTCTAAAAAATAAAACATTGACAAATAGGGTAACTTATTTGTCTTTTTTTATGGTTTTAATAAACAGGTACAAAATTTGACAAAATAAATTTAATAGATACTGATAAAATAAATAAGTAGATGAAGTAAAGTAAATGTTGGAAAAATTTAAGAGAAAATACAAGTTATACAATTAATTTGTATTTTTTTTACAT
>CANQIV010000005.1 GCA_947624135.1 uncultured Bacilli bacterium
AGAAACATAAATACTATTATAAACATACTTATTGCAGTTTTTTTAAATAAAACGGAATTTCAAATAAAAATTAACGTATTAACTACTTTTTTTATTAAAACACTTGCAAATTTATAAATAATTTGATAAACTATGTAAGTAATTAAATTTCTATGACATATATATGTCATGGCGGGAGGAGAGTAATAAAATGAAAAAAGGAATACATCCAGAATATATCGATACAACTGTAAAATGTGCTTGTGGTAATACTTTTACAGTAAAATCAAATAAACAAGATTTACACCTAGAGGTTTGTAATGAGTGTCATCCATTTTTCAAAGGTGGAAAAGAAGGTATGGCTGTTTCTAAAACTGGTCGTGTAGAAAAATTCAATCGTAAATATGGTTTAAATAAAGAAGCTAAATAATAGCTTTTTTTGTATATAAATTTAAGTTTAACAAATAATAAAAATGGTGATTTTATGGAATTAAACTTAAATGAATTATTGAATGTAACAGCAAGAGCGCTTTCTTCTTTAATAACTTTATTTTTAGTAACAAAAATGTTAGGTAAAAAACAAGTATCACAATTATCTTTATTCGATTATGTTATAGGAATATCAATAGGTAATTTTGCTGCAGAAATGACTATAAATTTAGAATCAAATGAAATAAATGGAATACTTGCAGTAATAATATTTGGTTTTGTTGCTTATATTGTTTCAATTGCGACAATGAAAAGTATAGTTTTAAGAAGATTTTTTATAGGAACTCCAACAATATTAATACAAAATGGAAAAATACTCGAAAAAAATTTAAGGAAAGTTAAATTTGATGTAAATGATTTATTAGAAGAAATAAGAACTGCAGGATACTTTGATTTATCAGAAGTAGAGTATGCAGTAATGGAGGTAAATGGAAATATAAGTGTTCTTCCTAAAGCAGAATATAAACCATTAACTCCAAAAGATATGAATATAAAAGTAAATAAAGAAAGTATATGCGCAAATGTAATAATTGATGGTAAAATAATGCATAAAAATTTAGAAAATATGAATAAAAATGAAAAATGGTTAAATAAAGAACTAAAAGTAAAAGGTTATAGTGATATTTCGAAAATATTACTTGCAACCCTTGATAATAATGAAAAATTAAATATATATGAAAGAAATAATAATATAAAATCAAACGATGTTTTTGAATAAGTGTAAATATATGTAAAATATTAAATATTAATATAAAAAAATAATGACTAGTATAAAAAAATTTGATATATTGTAGATGGTGGTATAATGAAAAGACATTTTTGTGCGTCAGCATTTATAATTAATCCATATACAAAAAAAATATTATTAGTAAAACATAAAAAAAATAGAAGATGGACACAACCAGGTGGTCACATGGAATATAATGAAACACCAGAAGAAACAGCTCTTAGAGAGACGTATGAAGAAACTGGTTTAAGAATTAGACTTTTAGGAGAAAGATTTCCTAGAGAAGAAGATTTTATTAGACCTCTTGGAATACAAAAAAATAGAAGAACAACAGATGATGGTGAAACTCATTTACACATTGATATAATATATGCAGCAGTTCCAAATGATGATTCAAAAGAGCAATTAAATAGATTTGAAAGTGATGATATAGGATGGTTTTCTCGTGAGGAACTTGAATATATAGATTGCTTTCCAGATATAAAAATAACAATGGATTATATATTAAAAAATATAATTAAATAATTAAGTGAAATTTACACACTTAATTTTTTTATGTCTTGTAAAAAATAAAGATAAGTGGTATTATTAGTATAGATAGAAGAGTAAAAATAAAACTTCTATTAGAGTGAAAGGAATGGAATTATGAAAGAATTAAAACAAAGAAATATGAGTAGGGGGGGGGGTACTTTACACTAGAAAAGTAAAGGCATTCACCCTAATAGAACTTTTAGCTGTAATAGTAATATTAGCTATAATAGCAGTCATTGCAACCCCAATAATACTAGGAGTAATAAACGATTCAAAATATAAAGCATTTAAATTAAGTTTAAACAATATAGAACACGCTTATGAACTTTATGCAGTGCAGAAAAATATTAAACCGGGTACAGAAATAGATATAAAAGATTTACCATTAGATTCAAAAAACTTATTAGGAAAAGTATTCTTAAATGAAGAAGGAAAAATAGAATTAAAAGAAGTAACCGATGGAACATATAGTGCGGAAGGAACACTAGATGATTTAAGCATGCTTAAAGGAACAGTAGAAGATTTGTCAGCAAACCGTTTAGATGTAGATATAAAATTAACATCAACATCAAGTAGTATTGTTGTTAATGTTGAAACAAAAGAAGGATACCCAACAAGTTATAGTTATCAAATAATAGAGCCAGAAGAAGAGAAAAAAGAAATAAATGATATAAAAGAAAATACATATACATTTGAAGAATTAAAAATAAATATAGAATATAAAATAAAAGTAATAGTAAAAAATAAAGTAGGATTAACAAAAGAAATAAAAAATACAATAAAAACTTTAACGCCTGCAGAGCCAGAATTAGAAGGTATGATACCAGTAGTATACAAGAATAATAACTGGATAATGGTTGATACAACAAAAGATAAATGGTATGATTATGAAAATCAAGAATGGGCAAATGCAGTAATATTAAATGAAGGAATAACTAAAACAACAGGACAAACATTAAATTTAGAAACAGATGTAAGAGCAATGTTTGTATGGATACCAAGATATGAATATAAAATAGTAAGTAAGAATAATATAGAGATAAACTTTATACCGAAAGATGTCGTATATGAAAATAAAAATAATAGTGGCTATAGAGTACACCCAGCATTTACATTTGACTCACAGGAACAATCAGGAATATGGGTAGGAAAATTTGAAACAAGTCATGCAACATTATCATCTACAGTAGAAAATAATTTAGGATGTGTAGATAATAATTGTGCTAATGCAGATGGGCTTAGAATACTACCAAATGTGAAATCATTGAGATATAATAATGTATCAAATATGTTTTATGCAGTTCAATCAATGGATAATAGGTTAAGTATATCTGGTGATTTACATATGATGAAAAATAGTGAATGGGGAGCAGTCGCATATTTAGCACAAAGTAAATATGGAATAAATAAAGAAATTGAAATAAATGATAGTAGTACATATCTAACGGGTGATGGAGATTACGTAATAAATGTAGCTCAATCAACGACAGGAAATATAACAGGAATATATGATATGAGTGGAGGAGCATGGGACGGGGTAATGGGATATTATGAACCAGCATATAGTACAAATCCAGATTTAAATTTACCATGGGGTTCAAATAAAAATACAAATGACGCAGGATTTACTGCACAAATACCTTTAAAATATTACGATAGTTATACAGGTACAATTCCATCAAATGCATGTAATGGAATATGTTATGGGCATGCACTTTCAGAAACCGCAAGTTGGTATGGAGATTATGCGGCACTTGTTTCTTCTGCAGCTCCGTGGTTCAATCGTGGAGGTTGCAGCACTGGCGATGGTGCTAGTGCAGGGGTGTTCGCGAGTTTAATCAACGGAGGAGGTACGCACGTTCATCTTTCGTTTCGTATAGTTATATCTCCAACTACATAAGCAAAAAACTTATGTAGTTTTTTCTTTGACAAACTAAAAAAATATATTATTATAATTATGCTATTTTAGAAGAAGCTATTGAAGAATCAAAAAAATCATAAAATAATTTAAATTGTTTAAAGAATTTTAATAAAAAGTTGAAAAATAAAAATTTTTTAACTTTTTTTAAATTTTACAGTTTTTTGATTATTTTAACAAAAAATAATTGAAATTTGAATTAAAACTTGCAGAAATTAAAAAAATGTAAAAGCTAAATTACAATTTTTAAAAAGTGCATGTTTGACACCAAAATAATAATATGTTAGACTCATGAAACAAGGAGGAAATAGATGTTTAAAAAAACAAAAGCAAAAATACAAATACCAGTTTATTTCGATTTATTATTTAAAAAAATATTTGGGAATGTAAATAATACAAAACCATTAAGAATATTATTAAAAAGAATGCTTTCAATAGAACCTAAAGAAATAACTATATTAAATAGTGAATTAATAAATAGACCATATAAAGATAAAAAGACAGCTTGTGATTTAATAGTAGAATTAGAAGATGGAACAAAAATAAACTTTGAAATAAATACACAAGTAAATCAAGATATAATAAATAGAAATACAAGATTATTATGTTTAAATATAAGTAAAGATTTAAATCCTGGAGAAGAATATAGAGAAATAAAATCACAAATTCAAATAAATTTAGATTTAAAAGGAAACCATATTAAATCAAAAGAAGAATATAAAATAATAGAAATAGAAACAGGTAAAATACTAACAGATGCAATGACAATAATAAGATATGATATTCCATATTTCAAAGAACTATGTTATACTAATAGTGTAAACGAATTAGATGGTTTAAGTAGATTATTAGGTCTACTTGGAGCAAACAACGAAGAAGAGGTAGATTATATAACTAAGGGTGATGAAGAATTGGAAGAAATAGGTAAACAATATAAAAAGTATGTAAATGAGGAAGATGTTATAGGAGCGTATGATTATGAGTTACACCAAAGAGAATTGGCTAGAATAGAAAAAGAGGAAGCTATAGCAGAAGCAATTAAGCAAAGCGAAATAGAAAAAGAAGAAGCTATAGCAGAAGCAATTAAGCAAAGCGAAATAGAAAAAGAAGAAGCAGTAGAAGATGCAACTAAGCAAAACAAAATAGAAATAGCGAAGAATATGTTGAAAGAAGGTTCAACAATTGAATTTATATCAAAAGTAACAGGACTCACAATAAAAGAGGTAGATTATATAACTAAGGGTGATGAAGAATTGGAAGAAATAGGTAAACAATATAAAAAGTATGTAAATGAGGAAGATGTTATAGGAGCGTATGATTATGAGTTACACCAAAGAGAGTTAGCTAGGATAGAAAAAGAGGAAGCTATAGCAGAAGCAATTAAGCAAAGCGAAATAGAAAAAGAAGAAGCAGTAGCTGAAAAATCTGCTGAAATAGCGAAGAATATGTTAAAAGAAGGTTCAACAATTGAATTTATATCAAAAGTAACAGGCCTCACAATAAAAGAAATAGAAGAATTAAGTGAGAATTAACACTTAATTTTTTATTTAATAATGTAAAATAAAATGATATAATTAAATAGTATTAAGGAATGTGGTATTATGGAAAATTATGTTAAAGGAATATTTAAAAAAACAATTTATAATGGAGATAAAGGATATACAATTGGGCTTTTAAAAGTAATTGAAACAGATATAGAAGAAATGAAATCACATATAAATAAATTAATTACTTTTACAGGAATTTTTGCAGATTTAAATGATAATACTAAATATATAATGTATGGTGATGTCGTTGAACACCCAAAATATGGATTTCAATATAATGTAAAATCGTATGAACAGGTAAGACCCGAAGGTAGAGATGGTATAGTTGATTTTTTATCTAGTGGGCTTTTTAAAGGAATAGGCGAAAAACTTGCAAAACAAATAGTAGATACCTTAGGTGATAAAGCACTAGAGTGTATAATAGAAAATAAAGATTGTCTTTATGATGTACCAAAAATTACAAAAAATAAAATAGATATAATATATAATACACTTTTAAAATACGAAGAATCTCATGAGGTAATATTAAAACTTACTAAATTAGGATTTTCAATGAATGATTCCTTAAATATATATAATATATATAAAACCAATACTATTCGTGAACTTGAAAATAATATATATAGTATTATAGAAGATGTAGATGGAATAAATTTTCCTAAAGTTGATGAAATCGCACTTACTATAGATAACGATATATATAATATAAATAGAATAAAAGCATGTATAATTCATGTCATGAAAGAATTGTGTTTCAAAAACGGAGATACATATTTATTATATTCTGAAATATATGAGGGAGTATCATTTTATTTAAAAGGTGACATAGATAGTGAAATATATGATAATGCACTTTTTGAACTTTCTAGTGAATTAAAAATAAAAATAGAGGATGACAAATACTATATAATGGAAGATTATGAAGCGGAAGAATTCATTGCGCAAAAATTAATATATCTAACAAATAAACCATGCGTTAAGTATAAAAATATAGATAAAGAAATAGAAAAAATAGAAAAAAAAGAGCAAATAAACTATAGTGATAATCAAAAAGAAGCTATAAAGAAAGCACTTGAAAATAACATATTAATAATAACTGGTGGTCCAGGAACTGGAAAAACAACCATAATAAAAGGTATAGTAGAATTATATAAATCTTTAAATAAATTTAATGAAAAAGACTTAATTTCAAGAATTGCTTTACTCGCACCTACAGGTAGAGCAAGTAAAAGAATGAGCGAATCAACATCTCTTCCATCTAGCACAATACATAGATTTTTAAAATGGAATAAAGAATTAGATCAATTCCTTGTAAATGAATATAATCCAGATTTTTCAAATTTAATAATAGTAGATGAAGTAAGTATGATAGATAATAGACTTATGAGTAACTTACTTAAGGGACTTACCAATAATATTAAATTAGTACTTGTTGGAGATTATAATCAATTACCAAGTGTTGGATCTGGTAATGTACTTAAAGATTTGATAGATAGTGATGTTATAGATAAAATGGAATTAGATTTATTATATAGACAAGGTGATAATAGTTATATACCAATACTTGCTAATAACATAAAAAACAATGAACTAGATGAAGATTGTTTAATAAATAAAAGTGATTATAAATTTTTAAGATGTTCAAGCGAAGCAATAGTACCTAATCTAATCAATATATGTAAAGAGGTAATAAAAAAAGGCTATGATTATAAAAGACTACAATTAATGGCGCCGATGTATGCAGGAATTAATGGAATAGATAATATAAATAAAGTATTACAAAATGTATTTAATCCAAGAGATAATGAAAAAGAAGAAATAAAATATGGCGATATTACATATAGAGAAAACGATAAAGTATTACAACTTGTAAATGATCCAGATAATAATGTATTTAATGGAGATATTGGAATAATAAAAAAAATAAATAGATTTGGTAAAACAAGTATTGTTATAGATTACGATGGAAATTTAGTAGAATATGAATTAAAAGATTTTCCAAAATTTAAACATGCATTTATTATAAGTATACATAAAAGTCAAGGTAGTGAATTTGAACTTGTCATAATGCCAATAAGCAGTTATTATAAAAGAATGCTTTATAGGAAATTAATATATACAGGAATAACTAGAGCTAAACGTAGATTAATATTAATTGGAGAGGTAGAAGCACTCATTTCAGGAGTTAGAAGAGAAGGTGAATATTTAAGAAAAACAGGATTATTAGAAAAATTATTAAATTATTTGAATAAAAATTAAAAAAAAGCAAAAAACTATTAATGTATATAAGTAATTATATACAATTATCATATTTCTAGTGAGGTGATAATATGAAAATAGCAAAATCGATGGCTTTAATAGCTATTGGTGCAGGTGCAGTTTTAGCGTACCAAAAATATAGTGAACCTATGATGAATAAATTAGAAGATATAGCTGATGAAGCTATAAAAAAAGCTAATAAAAAACTAGAAGATATGATGTAGTGAAAGAAGCTTTTTTAGCTTCTTTTAATTTTTTTAAATTTTTATATTGAATAACAAACCTATGTTTGATAAAATATATATAAGGAGGCTAATATGATATTAGATAATTTAAACGAAACACAAAAAGAAGCCGTATTAAATACAGATGGCCCAATGCTTATTTTAGCTGGTGCAGGAAGTGGTAAAACAAGAGTACTTACAACTAAAATTGCCTATCTTATACAATTTAAAAATGTAAATCCATTAAATATTCTTGCAATCACTTTTACAAATAAAGCAGCTAATGAAATGAAAACAAGAGTAGAAAATATGCTAGGTATAAATTCAAGTTTAATACAAATATCAACATTTCATTCATTTGGATTAAAAATTATAAAAAATAATTGTGAAAAACTAGGATTTAAATCTAACTTTACAATAATAGATGCTGATGACTCTTTGTCAATTATAAAAAAAATAATTAAAGATATGAATTTAGATCCAAAAGAAATAAGTCCAAAAACAATAAGAAATAGGATTAGTAGTGCAAAAAATGAATTAATGACTCCAGAAAAATTAGAAAAATATATAAATAACGAAATGGATGAAATAGTCGTAAACGTATATAAAAAATATCAAAATAAATTAATAACTAATAATAGTTTAGATTTTGATGATTTATTAATGTTACCAATAAAATTATTTGATGAAAATCCAAGTATACTCGAATATTATCAAGAAAAATTTAAATATATATTAATAGATGAATATCAAGATACAAATAGAGTACAGTATATACTTACAAAAAAATTAAGCGCTAAATATAAAAATATATGTGTAGTAGGTGATCCAGATCAAAGTATATATGGATTTAGAGGATCAAATTATAGAAACATATTGAACTTTGAAAATGACTATAAAAATACAAAAATAGTTGTTTTAGAACAAAATTATCGCTCTACTAAAAATATATTAAATGCAGCAAATGATGTAATAAAAAATAATAAAGAAAGAAAAGAAAAAAATTTGTGGACTAATAATACAAAGGGAGATTTAATAAAATATAAAAGATGTAATGATGAAAAAGAAGAAGCTAAATATGTAGTTGATAATATAAAAAAATTAATAAAAAATAATGAACCTCTTGAAGAAATATGCGTTTTATATAGAACTAACGCTCAATCTAGAAATATAGAAGAAGCTTTATTAAAAGAAAATATTCCATATAAAGTAGTAGGTAGTTTTTACTTTTATAATAGAAAAGAAATTAAGGATTTAATTAGTTATTTAAAATTAATTTACAATACAAATGATGATATTAGTTTAGAGAGAATAATTAATGTACCTAAAAGAGGAATCGGTCTTAAGACATTAGAAAATTTAACTACTAAAGCAAGTGAATCAAACGATAGTATTTTTAACACAATAGAAAGTGGTAAAGAACTAGAATTTAAAAAATTAATATTAGATTTAAAAGAAAGTAGTGACAAAATAACTCTTACGGAATTAGTTGATTTAATATTAGATAAAACAGGAATAAAAAAAGAATTGGAAATAGAAAATACAATAGAATCTATATCAAGACTTGAAAATTTAGAGGAATTTAAGTCAATAACAAAGAACTTTGAAAATACATATGGTATTGTATCACTTGAAGAATTTTTAGATGAAATTAGTTTAGTATCTGATATGGAAGAACATAAAAACCAAACTGATGTAGTTACACTTATGACTATTCACTCTGCCAAAGGATTAGAATTTAACAATGTATTTATAGTGGGACTTGAAGAAGGTATTTTTCCACATAGTATGTGCTTATATAGCGATAGTGAAATAGAAGAAGAAAGAAGACTTTGTTATGTAGCAATAACACGTGCTAAAAAAAATTTAAGCATAATAAATGCAAAAAGAAGATTATTATATGGTCAAGATCAATTTAACCCACCAAGTAGATTTATAAGCGAAATAAGTGATGAATATTTAGATAAAGATGAAACTAATATAATTAAAAATAAATTTAATAGAAAAAGTATTATAAATAAAAATAATATAAATGAAGATGAAGAATATACATTAGGAGAAAAAGTAATGCATGATAAATATGGAGAAGGTGTTATCATTGGTATAGAAAGTTCATTCTTGACAATAGCATTCAAATTCCCACATGGAATAGTTAAAATAATGAAAGGTCATAAAAGTTTAAAAAAAGTTTGTAAAGAGATTTAAGTACTTGAAAAAAAATAGATAGTATAGTATATTATTATACTAGATGGTGGTATTATGATAAGTAATGAAGATGTAAACATTTTACAAAAACAAAAATTAGATTTACAAATCCAATTAAATGAATTATTAAAATCAAAAAGTAAAAATATAGATTATATAAATGAACTTAAATCAGAAATTTTATATTTAAATAAACAGATTGAAAAAATAATAGGGTCAAATGAAATAAAAAGACAAAATGAACTTAAAAGAAAAAAATTAGGTATAGAAGAAACAAATATAAATAATTATTATTCATTTAAAGCTAAATATAAAAAAATATGTAAAATGAGAATTTCAGTTTTTCGTATGTTAAATGTTATAGAAAACTATATGAATAATAATACCAAAAATATAGATGAAATAGTAAAGGTAAAAGCGTAATGGAAGTAGAAAAAGAAGCATTTGGAGGCCTTATAGAATATTATAAGCGTCTACCTATAGACATTAAAAGAAAAGAAATAATAAATGAAATAGAAGATATAATTTCTAATTATTCTAAAATATGTACTAATTTTGGTATTATGCCTAATATGACTTTAAATAAAGAAATCTTAAATTTAAATAGAAAAAATGTTACAGAAGATGAATTCTTAGATGCTTTATATGCATATTTAAATGATTTAGAAGATGTAAGTTCTCAATTTATAGATAAAATGTCAGATATAATCGAAAGTAACTATCGTAATTGATAGTTTTTTCTATTTATGATAAAATTATTATGGGTGTTTTTATATGGAAAAATATAAAGATATAGAAAGAAGCATTATAAAAAAATATAGAAAAGATATATGGAGTAAATTTGTTAAAGCTGTCAGTGAATATGAACTTATAAGTGAAAATGATAATATAATGGTATGTATATCAGGAGGTAAAGATTCATTTTTAATGGCTAAGTGTATACAAGAATTAAAAAAACATGGTAAAGTTAAATTTGATGCTCATTATGTAATAATGAATCCGGGATATAGTGACAAAAATATAAATCTAATTAAAAAAAATGCTGAAGAATTAAATATACCAATAGAAATATTTGAAAGTAATATATTTGATGTAGTAAAAAATATTGATAAAAGTCCATGTTATATGTGCGCTAGAATGAGAAGAGGATATTTATATAGTAAAGCTAAAGAACTTGGATGTAATAAAATTTCTTTAGGTCATCACTTTGATGATGTAATAGAAACAACATTATTATCAATGTTTTATGGCGCAGAAATTAAAACAATGATGCCGAAGTTGCACAGTGAAAATTTTGAAGGATTAGAACTTATAAGACCATTATATTTAGTAAAAGAATCAGATATTATTTCATGGAAGAATCATAATGAATTGACATTTTTAAATTGTGCTTGTAAATTTACAGAAAATTCTATGATAGATGAAAATGCTAGTAAAAGAAAAGAAATAAAACGTATTATAAGAGAACTAAAAAAAATAAATTCAAATGTAGATCATAATATATTTAAAAGCTTGGATAATGTAAATTTAAATTGTATACTTGGAACAAAACAAAATGGATTATATAAAAGTTTTTTAAATAATTACAAAACTAAGTAATATATTAAACTATATAAATTAATTTGACAAAAAAAATTATATATTATAATATATAAATTAAATTATTTGAGAAGGTGTTTTATGTTTGAAGAAAAAATTTATGATGAAAATTTAAAAGAATATTCACTTTATGAATTATATTCATTACTCACACCCGTAATAAAAAAAATATGCAATAACTATATAAACGTAATAAGTGAAGTACAACTTAGAAAAATATCATTAAAAATAATAAAAGATTGCGTTATGAGTTTTGATAAAAATGATTTATCGTTTGAAAAATATTTTGAAAAAAATATGAGCGCTTATTTTAAAAATTATGTTGCTAGATTAAATAAAAAAGAAATAATAAATGACTATATAGATGATAATATAAATATAGAAAATTCATATTCAAAAGCACTCATAGAAATAAAAAAATTATGTACTTTTCTTACTAAAATTGAATATAGTGCAAAATTTTGTAAAAAAATTGTAGATAATCCTAAAATAAATTCATTATTAAGTATAGTAGTAGAAAAAAATATTCACTTAATTGAAAATGATAATATAAATATGATTTTTGATAATGAAATATTTAAAACACTTGTTAATACATATTGTCTTACTAGTGAAAAATATGAATATAATAATAGTGATGATGACATTGAATTAGATATAAGTGATAATAATTTAAATACTTATATCAAAGAAATTTCTAAATTTTCATTATTAACAAAAGAAGAAGAAAAAGAATTATTTAATAGATATGCTGCTGGAGATGAAAGTGCGAGAGAAAAATTAATTAACAGCAATCTAAGACTTGTAGTAAATATTGTAAAAAAAATAAATTATGATTATAACATAAATATTTTTGATTTGATACAAGAAGGAAATATTGGGCTCATGAAAGCAGTAGAAAATTTTGATGCAAGTAAAGGTTATAAATTTTCAACATACGCAGTTTGGTGGATAAAAGCTAGTATAAAAAATTTAATAACTAAAAGTAATATAAAAATACCTATTAATATAAATTTACAAATACAAAAAGCACAAACACTTTTGAGAAAGAAATTAGGAAGAGAACCTACATGTGAAGAAATTTCAAATGAGTCAAAAATATCAATTTCAAATGTAATAAAAGCATTAGAAGCTCAAAACATAGTAAGTTTAAATGATCCAATCGGTGAAGATGATGATGAACTTTTAACTATTATTCCTTCACGTGAAAAATCTGTTGAAGAGGTAGCAGAACAAAAAATTTTAGAAGAAGAAATTTTAGATTTTTTTACAAAAGTAGGTTTAAGTGAAAAAGAAAAAATTGTATTAAAAGAAACTCTTGGAATAGGAACATATCCTAAAAGATTTTGTGAAATAGGAATAGAATATAATGTAACAAGAGAAAGAATTAGATTTATTTATAACAAAGCAATTAGTAAATTAACTAAATACTTGAATAAAAAAAATTACGTAATATATAATGAAGAAAAAGATATAATAAATAATGAAAATGACTTATCAAATAAATTAAAAGAATGCATCGATGATGGTATATTAAATACAGTAGAGGAGAGTATATTAAAAGAGATTTACTATGTAGATGAAAAAGAAAAGTCTACTAAGACTATAGCAAGAGTTATTAAAGAAACAAGTACAAAATATAAATTACCTGAACAACAAGTCTTTGAAACCTATAATAGTGCAATGAATAAATTAAATTCATACATAAATGAATCTCAAAAAATATATAAAAAATAATAATCAGAAGTAAAATCTTTTGATTATTTTTATTGATAAAGATATTTATTTATTATATAATTTAATAGTAAACTAGGAGGAATTTATGATATCAAATATAATAATGATAATAATAGGATTTATATTACTTATTAAAGGAGCTGATTTTTTAGTAGATAGTGCGAGTAATATAGCAAAAAAATTTCATATACCAGAAATAATAGTTGGACTTACAATAGTATCTATAGGTACATCTATGCCAGAATTATTTGTAAGTATTACATCATCTATTGAAGGACATTCAGATATGTCAATTGGAAATATAATAGGAAGCAATATTTGTAATTTATTATTAATACTTGGTATATCTGCAACTATAAATTCGATAAAATTTCAAAAAGAGACTAAAGTAATAGAGATACCACTATGCTTAATAATTACAACTATATTCGCTTTATTTTGTAATACAAATAATAAACTAGATAGATTAGAATCCATAATACTTTTAATATTGTTTGTATTATTTATAACATATACAATATTTATTGGATTAAAAAATAAATCTGTAAATAGTTTAAAAGAAGAAAAAGAAATACAAAAAATATCCATATTAAAAAATTTTATATTTTTAGGTATTGGTATATTGGGATTAAAATTTGGTGGAGATTTTGTCGTAGATAATTCCGTAGTTATAGCAAGCCATCTTAATATAAGTGAAAAAATTATTGGGCTTACAATACTCGCTATAGGTACAAGTTTACCTGAACTTGTTACAAGTGTAACTGCAAGCATAAAAGGTAATAGTGATATAGCGGTAGGTAATATAATAGGATCTAATATATTTAATATACTACTTATAATGGGATTATCATCATTAATAAATCCAGTTATTTATAACGTAACATATAATATTCAGTTTATAATATTGATATTTGGTACAATACTTTTATCTTTATTTCCATTTATCCCACCAAAAAATGAGTTAAGTAGATTTAATGGAATAATATATTTATTGCTATATATTATTTATATGGTAATATTATTTATAAAATAATTTATACTGACTTTTTTGTAAAAATTTGGTACAATTAATGTGGTGATTAAAATGAGTAAAAAGAAAATAATTTTAACTATAATAATTATATTAGTATCATTTAGTTTAGGTTTATTATTGGGATTAAATTTAAAAAAAGATAATAATAAACAATTACAAAATCAAAATATAAATGAAGAAAAATTCGAAAACAAAGAAGATGATAAAGTAGTAGAAGAAGAAAAAGAAGAAATTACAAAAAATAATTTAGTAAGTTATAATGGCTGGTTAAGTGTAGAAAATAATACTTTAGTAAATAGTAATCATGAAAAAATACAACTAAAAGGAATGAGTACACATGGAATTCAGTGGTATGGGGATTTTGCAAATTACTCTATGATACAAAGTTTGAGAGATGAATGGAATAGTAACTTATTTAGGGTAGCAATGTATACAGATGAAGGTGGCTATATACAAAATAGAGATTTAAAAAATAAATTAATAGAGATAGTAGATAACGTAATAAAACTTGATATGTATGTAATAATAGATTGGCACATTTTAAGTGATAATAATCCTATGATGCATAAAGAAGAAGCAAAAGAATTTTTTAACGAGATAAGTAATAAATATAAAGATGTACCTAACGTTATATATGAAATATGTAATGAACCAAATGGAAATGTTACATGGGAAAATATAAAACCATATGCTGAAGAAATAATAAGTGTAATAAGAAATAATAGTAAAAAAAGTATAATAGTAGTAGGAACTCCAACATGGAGTCAAGATGTAGATAAAATAGATAAAATTAATGATCAAAATACTATGTATGCATTACACTTTTATTCAGGTACACATAAAGAAGATCTTAGAAATAGAGCTAAAAGCGTAATAAATAACATTCCCATTTTTGTAACAGAATGGGGAGTTAGTGATGCTTCTGGAAATAATGGTGTATATCTAGATGAAGCACAAAAATGGATTGATTTTATGAATGAAAATAATATAAGTTGGGCCAATTGGTCTTTATCAGACAAAAACGAATCTTCCGCTCTTTTATTACCTAATTCAAGTAAAGATAAAATAAAAGACGAAAATTTATCTGAAAGTGGAAAATTTGTAAAAAAAGTTATGCTAGAATCTTAATTATAATGATAGAAATAATTAGAAAAATTGAGGTGAGTTTATGAAATATTTGAAGAAATTTTTTATATTAATTTTAACTATGTTACTTACAATTATACTATTTATTTTAGGTATATCTCTTAATTTAAAATATACCATCACAGATACTTTAGGTAAAGCAGTAAAAGAAGAAATTACCGATAATATAGTTGATACTATTTCACAAAATTCAGAAATGTCTGAAGAAGAAATAAGAACAGAAATTAACAAAGTATTAGAAGATAATCCAACAATAAATAAAACAATGGAAGATTGTTTTGATAAGGCTATGGATATTTTAAATGGTAAAGATGTAAAAGATTTAGATTTAAAAAATGAAATAGAAACAATTATAAATGAAAATGAAGCTGCATTAAAAGAATACGGAATAAACATAACAGAAGAAGATAAACAACAAATTTTAGGTTATGTATCAAGTGAAGAATTTAATGGCGAATTTAATAATTTTGTAACAGATTTTAAACAAGATATTCCTGCACAAACATTAACAATATTAAATATATTTAATATTATTATAAGTAAAACATTTAAAATAATTTTAATATGCTTATTAGTAGTACTTATTATCTTAATTGCAGTATTAAAGAAAAGTTTATATAAATGGTTATCAAATTTTTCAGTAGCTACTATTATAAATGGTATATTATATAGTACAGTATTTATATTATTAGAAGAACTGCTTAAAAATAATAACGATATAAATATAACTTTATCTTCATTTAAACTATATGGATTTATTATGCTTAGTATAGGAATATTATCTATAATATTAAATTTAATATTAAAAAAAATAAATAAAACACAAATAGAAGAAAAACAAAATAATAATTAACACAAGGAAAGTGAAATATGGAAAAAATAAATCAAGAAGCGATTAAACTTGTAATAGAAGAATCTAAATATAATAAAAAAAATAATTATAAACAAGGTGGCCCATTTGGAGCAGTAATAGTAAAGGGTGATAAAATAATTTCAAGCGCACATAATTCAGTAATAGAATCAAAAGATCCTACTGCTCATGCTGAAATAAATGCAATTAGAGAATCATCAAAAATATTAAATACTAATGATTTATCAGATTGTGTTTTATATGCAAGTACAGAACCATGTCCTATGTGTTTATCTGCTATTATTTGGTCGAATATAAAAGATGTTTATTATTTAAATACTAAAGAAGATGCTGATGAAATAGGATTTAGAGATAAAAAAATATATGATTATATAAAAGGTAAAAACAATATACTTAATATGCACCATATAAATAGTAATGAAGGAAAAGAAATATTTGATAATTTTAAAAACATAAATGATAAAAATTTATACTAGTAAACTATAGGTATGTTTAAAAAGATATAAAAAATGTTATTATTTTCTTGAGGAGGAAAACTTATGGATCAAATAAAAATAGGCAAATTCATTTCTGCTTCGAGAAAAAATAAAAATCTTACACAAGAGCAGTTAGCAGAAAAATTAGGAGTAAGTAAAAATGCAGTAAGCAAATGGGAAAGAGGAATAAACTTTTTAGATGTATCAATACTAGAACCGCTTTGTAAAGAATTAGATATTACATTAAATGAGTTATTTGCTGGAGAACCTTTAAAAGAAAAAGATATAATTAAACAATCTGAAATAACAATAATAGATATTTTAAAAAACCAAATAAAAAAAATTAACAAATATAAAATTATTTTTACAATATTAATTATATCAGTACTAGTTCTTTTTATAACCTTGAGCAAAAATATATTAATAGAAAAAGGAATACTTATTGATGAAAATTTAAAATATACACAAAAATACACACAAAATAGTATAGGTAATGTCAATGTAGATTATTTTGAAAATATAAGTATTGACTTTGAAATAGGCGCTAATAAATATGGAATAGCTGTTTTTAAAAATCCTAAAAAAGCTTTAAAAAGATTAAAAAAAGATTATAATAAAGGTATTAAACTAATTCAAAAAGAATTTTCTTTATTACCACTTTCTAATTTTAATTATAAAACTTATGGTACTTATGGTTGGCAAGTAACACTCGGTACAGAAGAAGAAAAAAAACAAGCAAAATTTGTTTCAACATTTATGGACATTTACGAAAATAGTTTTAGATAGTTTACAATAATTTACATTGTAAACTTTTTTTTGAAAAAACATTAAATAAAATATAATAAAAAAATATTTTTCATGTTACAATAAAAATGGTGATAATATGAAAATAGAAAAATTTAAGTTTAAAGGTCAAGATGTTAATTTACCTGTATTTGATAATGATGAGATAGAGAAAAATGAAACAGTAGATAATAATACAAACGAATCAGTAAAGGGAGTAAAAGAACATGAGTAATTATGAATTAATTCAAAGATTTTTAAATATTATTAAAGAACTTGCAATATCTAATCCTTCTAAAACTATAGATGATAATATTATTTATACAAATCTTGTGGGATATAATATATCTAAAGACCAAAAGCCATATGAAGATATATCTCAAATATTAAATAATATAGCTAATAACTACAAACAAAATCCTAACATGGAAATAAAAAAAGTTAAATCATTTTTAGTAATAGGAAATGGAAATATCAATTTTAATCAAATAAAACTCTATCTACCACTTGATAAAAATCATATAGAAACTGGAATTAAAGAACTAGTTGACTTTATATCATCTAAAAATATTCCCTATCAAATAAAAATATCAAATAAAATAAGAAATGATGATATATCAATTAAAGTAAATACTCTTGAAGATGTAGAAGAAATTTTAAGTTTTGCTAATAACAATGAGTATATAAAAGAAGGATTAATAAAATCAAATCCATTTTTACCAAGTATACATGGAATTGGAATTACAATGGATAATAATTATAGTTATAACTTTGTTATTAGTGAATTAATATATAATTATATAGCAGTTTTAAAAATTAAAGATAAATTAGATGAAATACAAATAGAAAACTTAAATTTATTTATAAAAGAACAAGAAAAAAATATAGATGATTTAGATCTAAAAGATATATATAATTTACTTTTTAAAACTACAAGTAAAGAATTTAAAATTGAAGATTTTATAGATCATGCTAATAAAAAAATGGCTGATAAATATGATGAAAATAAAAAAAGAATAGTAGATCCTAACTATTATTTAGAAATGGCAGTAAAGAAAACTTATGAAAAACATCATAGTAGTAATATAATAATGGTCTTAAAAAGATACATAGATGGAGATGCAAAATACTTTACAAATGATGATAATGTACGTTTTGGATTAATTAAATACCTAGAACCTAGAGATTTAGTAAATATAATGAGAAATAAATTAATAGAAAATAATGAACCTGTTCCATCTGAAATTGATAACTTAATTAATAGTTATTTAGGCGTTATTTTAAAGGATGAAAATTATGAAAAATTACAAACAATAAGTAAGTAAATGAAAAAAAATTAGAAATTAATAATTTAGTTTCTTTTTTTGCTTGTAAAAATCGTATTTTTTTTGTATACTATTTAGTGAAAGTAGATGATTAAATGAATAATAAAGGATTTACGTTGGTAGAATTATTAGCAGTTATAGTAATATTAGCAGCTCTTGCACTCATAACTACTACATCAGTTGCAAAAATATTAAAAGATTCAAAGGAAGATTTATATAATACACAGTTTAGCGCTCTTGAATCTATGGTAGGAATTTGGATGTCAGATAATATGGATTTACTACCTGATGTAGATAATTGTGCATATATAACTTTAAAAGACTTAAAAGAAGATGGAATACTTAGTTCAGAAATTAAAAATCCAAAAACAGGAGAAGAATTTCCTGAAGATTTAAAAATCAAATTAACAACTACAACTAATAAAAGAGGAAAAGAAATAACTAATTATGAAATTGATTCAAAAGATATAGAGGAGTGCAAATATGTATATGAAGAAGAATTAGAATAAATCTAATTTTTTTCTTTTATAAAATTTATGTGTGTGTTATAATATGATTGATTTGGAGGAATATTATGAAAACAGAAGATTTTGATTATTATTTACCAGAAAATTTAATTGCTCAAACTCCACTTGAGGTAAGAGATGAATCTCGATTACTTGTATTAGATAAAAAAACAGGTGACATCGAACATAAAAAATTTAAAAATATAATAGATTATTTAAATAAAGGAGATGTTTTAGTATTAAATGATACTAAAGTAATGCCAGCAAGACTTTATGGTACTAAAATAGATACTAATGCAGTAGTAGAAATATTAATGTTAAAAGAAATGGAAAATGATACATGGGAAGTATTAAGTAAACCAGCTAAAAGAATAAAAATAGGTACTATAATTAAATTTTCTGATAAGTTAAGTTGTGAATGTATTGGAATTAAAGATGAAGGAATTAGAATACTTAAATTTAATTACAATGGAATATTTTATGAAATACTTGATGAACTAGGAGAAATGCCGCTTCCTCCATATATACATGAAAAATTAAAAGATAAAGATAGATATCAAACTGTGTATGCCAAAAATATTGGTAGTGCAGCCGCACCAACAGCAGGGCTTCATTTTACTGAAGAATTAATGAAACAAATAAAAGAAAAAGGAATAAAAATAGAATTTATAACCTTACATGTAGGTCTTGGAACATTTAGACCAGTTAATGTAGATAATATAAAGGATCACCATATGCACAGTGAATTTTACATTATGAGTGAAGAAACAGCAAAAGTACTCAATGAAACTAAGAAAAATGGTGGTAGAATAATAAGCGTTGGTACAACAAGCACTAGAACACTTGAAACAATAATGAATCTACATGGTGAATTTAAAGCTTGTAGTGGATGGACTGATATATTTATATATCCAGGATATAAATTTAAAGCAATAGATGCGTTAATTACTAATTTCCATTTACCTAAATCAACACTTGTAATGTTAGTTTCAGCATTTGCAGGTAAAGAAAATATTATGAATGCATATAAAATAGCAGTTTCAAAGGAATATCGTTTTTTCTCATTTGGCGATAGTATGTTTATAAAATGAATATAAATTTAATTAACGAATATTTAAAATTATATTTAGAAGATACACCTTTAGAAAGTTTTAACTTTATAAAACAAATAAATGAGATAGTTAGAAGAAATGCTAAAAATACAAAAATCTTCAAATATAAAGAAAAAATAAATATAAATGCTTCTATGACATATGCTTATAAATTTTTTAAAAGTATAAATAGTGATTATGCACAGTACTTTGCAGCCGCACTTTTAAATGAAACCTTTTATGTGAGTGAAAGTTTTGGTACAGCTTATTCTTATTACAACTATGATATTAATAAAAAAATTATTGAAATACCTTATACAAAAACCATAGTAGATTCTTATACAATAGTTCATGAAACATTACACGATATGAATCAAGATGCAGAAAATCTTACCATTAGTCGTAAATTAATAACAGAATCTATATCAATGTTAGGTGAAATGTTATTTGAAAAATTCTTAATAGAAAATAAAATATCAGTTCAAGATAATCATAAAACTGTTATGAATAATTTCAAAGTAGTAAATGAATTATCCGATAGATTAAGTTTAGAACTTTATTTAATATATACATATAAAACACAAGGATATATAGATTTAAAAACAATAAATAATATATATCAAAATTTTAATGAAGAAACTATAAATGAATTTATAGAAGATGATTATAAATTTAATATATATTTTGATGGAAGATATATACTTGGCGCACTTATTTCAAGTTATATGTATGATAGAATAATTAAAAATCCTAAAATGATTAATGAATTTTTTGATATTAATAATGCGATGAATGATATGTATGTAGAAGATATATTTACATATTTAAATCTTGATTATAAATTTGATGATAATGATTCAATATTATTTACAGATGAAAGTTTAAATAAATTAGAAAAAACATATAAAAAAGTATTAAAGAAGGTATGATAATTTGGTAATAGTAATAGTAGGACCTACAGGAGTAGGTAAAACAAAATTAAGTATAGAGCTTGCTAAAAAATTAAATGGTGAAATTATAAATGCTGATAGTACACAGATATATAAATCTCTTGATATAGCGACTGCTAAAATTAAACCAAATGAAATGGAAGGTATAAAACATCATTTAATAGATATAAAAAATATTGATGAAGATTATACAGTATATGATTTTCAAAGGGATTGTAGGTTAAAAATAGATGAAATAACTAAAAAAAATAAAACCCCTATAATTGTAGGTGGAACAGGACTTTATATAAAAGCTGCTTTATATGATTATAAATTTAATATTGAAGAAAAAATAAATACTTATGAAAATTTAAGTAATGAAGAATTATATAATGAACTTATAAAAATAGATAGTAAAACTGATATACATCCAAATAATAGAAAAAGAATTGTAAGAGCTCTAAATTATTATAATAATACTAATGAACCATTAAGTAGTAAAATAAAGACTAATAAATTACTTTATGATGCAATATTTATTGGACTTACAACAGACAGAACTACACTTTATGATAGGATAAATAAAAGAACTGATGAAATGGTAAAAAATGGATTAATATTAGAAGCAAAAAAAATATATGATACTAATATAAGAAGCAAAGCAGTAATGACTCCTATTGGTTATAAGGAATTATTTAGATATTTTGATAATGAAATTACACTTGATGATTCTATAGAACTTATAAAACAAAGATCCAGAAAATATGCTAAAAGACAATATACATGGTTTAATAATCAAATGAATATAAATTGGTTTAATGTTGATTTTAATAATTTTAATAATACAATAAATGAAGTATTGGATTTTATAAATAATATGATAAAGTAGATAATTCTACTTTTTTTAGACTTGTAAAAAATAGATTTAAGTGGTATTATTAGTATAGATAGAAGAGTAAGAAAAAGACTTCTATTAGAGTGAAAGGAATGGAATTATGAAAGAACTAAAACAATTAAATATGAGTAGGGGGGGGGGTACTTTACACTAGAAAAGTAAAGGCATTCACCCTAATAGAACTTTTAGCTGTAATAGTAATATTAGCTATAATAGCAGTCATAGCTACCCCAATAATTTTGGGAGTAATAAACGATTCAAAATATAAAGCATTTAAATTAAGCTTAAACAATATAGAACACGCATATGAATTATATGCTACTCAAAATAACATTGAACAAGGTACAGAAATAGATATAAGTAAACTACCTCTTGATTCAAAAAACTTAAAAGGAAAAGTATTTTTAAATTCAGAAGGAAAAATAGAATTAAAAGAAGTAACAGATGGAACATATAGTGCGGAAGGAACACTAGATGATTTAAGTGTACTTAAAGGTACAGTTGATGAACTTGTAAAAAATAAATTAAAAATAGATGTAAATTTAAATTCAACATCAACAAGTATAATAGTAACAGTAGATAGAATAGAAGGATATCCAACAAGTTATAGTTATGAAATAACAGGACCAAATGATTATAGTGAAAAGGTAAATAATAAGCAAGAAAATACACATACTTTTGATAAATTAAAAATAGATAAAGAATATACAATAAAAGTAACAGCAAAAAATAAAATAGGATTAACAAAAGAGGTAATAAAGACAATAAAAACTTTAAAAACAGAAAGTAGTATAGATATAAAATTAAGTCCAGATGATGAATACATAAAAGAAGGAACAGTAACAATAAAGTATACAATAAAAGAAGAAGGATTAGTAGGTAAATATAAATGGAATGAAGAAGAGGAATTTACACCAGCAAATCAAAATACAATAGAAATATCAGCAAAAAATGGAACACTTACTGCAGTAGTAGCAGATGGAGAAGAAATAGTATTATCAAAACCAATTACAATAAATAATATAGATACTACAGGACCAACATATACAAAAGAAATAAATATGGGAAATGTAACAATAAAAGCAAGTGATGATAAAAGTGGCTTACATGAGTCAGCATATAGTTGTGATGGAGTATATCAAACGTCAAATATTTGTAAGTTTACAGCAATGGGGAATCATACAATAAATGTAAGAGATGCTTTAGAAAATGTAGGAGAAGAACAAATAGTAACAATAGTAAGTGGAGTAACAAAGGAAAGCACAATACCATCTAAGCAACATGAAGGAGTAAAAGCAATAATATATTTAAATCCAAGTAACTTAATAGAAAAATGCACAAGTAGTAATGTAAATAGTGATACAGAAACAAAGACAGGATGTATGAAATGGTATGCATATGAAGAAACAAGTAGTACATATACAGCAATATTAGATCACAATACAACATCTATGTTAGCTTGGAATTCAAAAGGAGATAACACTGATGATAGTGAAATAATTGAGCAATTAAAAACAGATACAAGTAATTGGGATAAAAGTTTAAGTGCAAGATTAATAAGTGCAGATGAAATAGCAAAAATAGTAGACCCAACTAATACTATGGAATTTAATTCTAAAACGAGTGGAATAGATAAATACTTTTATTTTCAAGATTTGAGTCAAACTATCGATTCAACAAATGAATGTGCTACAAATAATAATTGTAAATACGCATGGCTATATGATAGAACAAGTAAGGTTTGCAAAGAAAAATTGGGATGTTTGAACAATGCTACTGGAAATCACAATGGTGATGGATATTGGACTAGTACTAAAATATATAATGATGCAAGCAATGTTTTCCGTGTTGGTAGTGATGGTACATTATATTTTATGAATGCAAAAACTAGTACACGATTTGGAATAAGACCAGTAATAACAGTTTCAAAATCAATAATCAATAATTAATTATATAAACTATGAAAAGTAGATAATTTACTTTTCCTTTTTAATAAAATTATACTTGTAAAAATTTATATTAAGTGGTATTATTAGTATAGATAGAAGAGTAAGAAAAAGCTTCTATTAGAGTGAAAGGAAGGAAAATATGAAAGAGATAAAACAATTAAATATGAGTAGGGGGGGGGGTACTTTACACTAGAAAAGTAAAGGCATTCACCCTAATAGAACTTTTAGCTGTAATAGTAATATTAGCTATAATAGCAGTCATAGCTACTCCAATAATTTTGGGAGTAATAAATGATTCAAAGTACAAAGCGTTTAAAATAAGTTTAAACAATATAGAACATGCATATGAACTTTATGCAGTACAGAAAAATATTAAACCGGGTACAGAGATAAATATAGAAGATTTACCTCTTGATGCAAAGAACTTAAAAGGAAAAGTATTCTTAAATTCAGAAGGTAAAATAGAATTAAAAGAAGTAACAGATGGAACATATAGTGCGGAAGGAACACTAGATGATTTAAGTGTACTTAAAGGAACAGTCGAAGATTTACTAGCTAACAGATTAGAAATAAATGTAAATGTAAATAATACCGCAAGAAATATAATAATAACAGTAGAAACAATAGATGGTGTACCAACGAGTTATAGTTATCAAATATTAGAACCTGAAGAGTATAAAAAAGAGATAAATAATACAGATAAAAATACATATACATTTGATAAATTAAAAATAGATACAGAATATAAAATAAAAGTAATAGTAAAAAATAAAGCAGGCTTAACAAAAGAGATAACAAGAACAGTAAGGACATTAAATATAAATTCAATAAATATAGAATTTAGTCCAACAGATAGATATGTAAAGGAAGGAACAATAACAATAACATATCCAGATTTTGAATCAGGATTAGTAAGTAAATATAGTTGGGATGATGAAAAACCTATAATAGTAAATGAAAAAATAAAAGAAATAGAAGCTCAAAATGGAACACTTATAGCAATGATAACAGATGGAGAAGAAACAATATTATCAGCTACACTTACAATAAATAATATAGATAATATAGGTCCAACTTTTGAAACAATAGTAAATGAGAACATAGTAACAATAACAAATGTTAATGATACAGGAATAGGATTACATGAGTCAGCATATAGTTGTGATGGAACATGGCAAAAATCAAATATATGTAAATTTAAAACAATAGGTAGTCATACAGTAAATGTAAGAGATGCGTTAGAAAATGAAGGAAGCATTGAAATAACAAATGGAATACCAGCAAAACAATATGTAGGGGTAAAAGCAATAGTATTTTATAATCCAGTAACAGATAAGTCATGTAATAAAGAAGAATCAATAAGTGTAACAGGTACAAAAGATGTATGCATGAGATGGTATGTATATGAAGAAACAGATGACTCATATATAATGATATTAGATCACAATATATCAAATTCTGTTAAATGGAATTCAAATGGAGATAGTAGCGATAATAGTGAAATAATTAATACACTAAATCAACATACAAGTAATTGGGCAAAAGATCTAAATGTAAGACTAATAAGTGCAGATGAGGTAGCAAAAATAGTAGACCCAACAAATAGTATGGGATTTAATTCTAAGACAAGTGGTAATGACAAATGGTTTTCATTTCAAGATTTGAGTCAAACTATCGATTCAACAAATGAATGTGCTACAAATAATAATTGTAAATACGCATGGCTATATGATAGAACATACACTTATTGCACTACTTATGGGTGCTTAAATGATAATGAGGATGCTGCTTGGGGTTATTGGACATCTAGTGCTGTTTATGGAGATGCTAAGGGAGCTTGGCATGTAGGTGGTAATGGAGGATTTGGTGGCGCCGATATTACTAAAGGTCAAGGTTTAAGACCAGTCATAACACTCTCTAAAACCAAATTTAATTAATAATAACTAATCAAATATGTTATGTAAAATTCATATCATATTTTTCTTTATATAAAATAAAAAAATTGATATAATATATTTAGTATATAAATGGAGAAAAATTATGAATGAATTAGTATATGAAATATTAAAAATAATAAATAGTTATGGATATATATCATACATTGTTGGAGGATATCCTAGAGATTTTTATATGGGAAGAAAATCTAATGATTATGACATATGTACTAATGCAACTCCAAAAGAGTTAAGAGAAATTTTTAAAGATTCAATTAAAAGTGAACAATATGGTTCAATAGTATTAGAATACAAAAATATAAAATTTGAAATAACAACATTTAGACGTGATATTAAATATATCAACAATAGAAAACCAGAAGAAATAGAATATGTAAAAACAATAGAAGAAGATATAAAAAGAAGAGATTTTACAATGAATACCATGTATATAAATTCAGATGGTAAACTTATAGATTTATTAAATGCTAAAAAAGATATAGATAAAAAAATAATAAAAATGGTAGGAGATCCTAATATAAAACTAAAAGAAGATTCACTTAGAATATTACGTGCGATAAGATTTGCTACATCACTTAATTTTAGATTAGAAAAAAATTTAAAAAATGCTATAACAAAAAATAAAGAATTACTTAAAAATTTATCATATTATAGAAAAAAAGAAGAATTAGATAAAATATTTTCTAATTCTAATGTAATGTATGGAATTGAACTTATTAAATTATTAGGTTTATCAGAACCACTTGAACTTAAAAATATTGAAAAAATAGTTCCAACAACATATTTAATAGGTATGTGGGCACAACTTGATTCTTTAGATAAATATAATTTTAACAATAATGAAAAAGAAACAATAATAAAAATAAGAGAACTTATGAATAAAAATATATTAGATTATAATAATTTATATAAGTATGGACTTTATATATCTACAATAGTAGGTGAAATAAAAGGTATCGATAAAAATTTAATCAATAAAAAATTCGATAGTTTATATATAAAAAATATATCTGAAATAAATATAGAAGCAAACGAAATATGTGAGTTATTAGATAAAAAACCAGATAAATTTTTAAAAGATATATTTAAAGATATAGAAAATAAACTAGTTAATCAAGCACTAATAAATGATAAAGAAATATTAAAAAAATATATAATAGAAAAATATAAATAAACAAAATATTTTTGATAAAATTATAAATAATGTAGTATAATATTACACGTATAAAATCAATAAGTAGGTGATAAAAATGAAACAAAATAATATAAGAAATTTTTCAATAATCGCACATATAGATCATGGTAAAAGTACATTAGCAGATAGAATACTTGATATAACAGGTGCGATAACAGAAAGAGAAAAACAAGCTCAACTTTTAGACAGCATGGATATTGAACGTGAACGTGGAATAACAATAAAATTAAATACAGTACAATTGAAATATAAATATAATGATGAAGAATATATATTACATCTAATAGATACACCAGGTCATGTAGATTTTTCCTACGAGGTATCTAGAAGTCTTGCTGCATGCGAGGGCGCGATACTAGTTGTAGATGCTGCACAAGGTATAGAAGCTCAAACTTTAGCTAACCTTTATCTTGCAATGGAAAATGATTTAACAATAATACCTGTAATAAATAAAATAGATCTTCCAAATGCTAATATAGAAAAAGTAAAAAAAGAATTAATAGATACATTGGGATTTAAAGAAGAAGAAATAATACTTTGTAGCGCTAAACAAGGTATAGGTATAAAAGAATTAGTTGAGGCTGTAATAACAAGAATTCCATCTCCAAAAGGAAACATAAATGATAATCTTCAAGCACTCATTTTTGATAGTTATTTTGATTCATATAGAGGTATAGTAACACTCATTAGAGTAGTAAATGGTAAAGTAAAAGTAGGAGATAAAATAAAAATGCTTGCTACAAATACAGTATATGATGTAGTAGAGCTTGGTGTACATACACCTCATATAAAAAAGAAAGATGAATTAGTGACAGGTGAGGTAGGATATTTATGCGCGAGTATAAAAAAAATAGAAGATGTAAAGGTTGGAGATACTATAACAAAAAGTGATGCTCAAGCACCTTCACTACCTGGTTATAAACCAATGAAACCAATGGTATTTTGTGGATTATATCCTATAGAATCAAGTAAATTTCCACTCCTTAGAGAAGCATTGGAAAAATTAAAATTAAACGATGCATCACTCGAATTTGAACCTGAAACATCTGAAGCTCTTGGATTTGGATTTAGATGTGGCTTTTTAGGCCTTCTGCACATGGAAATAATAGAAGAGAGAATAGAAAGAGAATTTAATATAGATTTAATCGCAACATCTCCATCAGTTATATATGAAGTTAATCTAACAGATAATACATCTTTATTTATAGATAGCCCATCAAAAATGCCAGAAAGACAAAAAATAAAGGAAATAAAAGAACCATATATAAAAACAAATATATTTGTACCAAGCGAATATATTGGGCCTATCATGGAATTATGTCAAAACAAAAGAGGTAATTATATATCAATGGAATATATTGATACGACAAGAGTAAATATACATTATGAAATACCACTATCAGAAATAGTATATGATTTTTTTGATAAACTTAAAAGTTATACTAAGGGATATGCATCATTTGATTATGAATTAATAGGGTATAAAACAAGCAATTTAGTTAAAATGGATATACTATTAAATGGAGATATGGTAGATGCACTAAGTTTAATAGTTCATAAAGATTTTGCTTATAATAGAGGTAAAGCAATAGTAGAAAATTTAAGAAAATTAATACCTCGTCAACAATTTGAAATACCAATACAAGCAGTAATAGGTACAAAAGCAATTGCAAGAAGTGATATAAAAGCAGTTAGAAAAAATGTACTTGCTAAATGCTATGGTGGAGATGTATCACGTAAAAGAAAACTATTAGAAAAACAAAAAGAAGGTAAAAAGAGAATGAAAATGGTAGGAAGCGTTGAGGTACCACAAGAAGCCTTTTTAGCTGTACTTTCTATGGATGGTGAATAATGAACTATAATAAAATAAACTATAAAGGAATATTTAAATTATGATAAAATCAGTATATATACATATCCCATTTTGTGATAGTATTTGTAGTTATTGTGATTTTTGTAAATTACTCAAAAACGATAAATGGATTGATTTATATTTAAATTCTTTAGAAAAAGAAATAAAAGAAAAATATAAAAACGAGGTATTAGATACTATATATATAGGTGGAGGTACCCCAAGTTCTTTAAATATAAAACAATTAAATTATTTATTTAAAATTATAAGTATCTTTAAAAAATCAAAAAATATAGAATTTACTTTTGAGTGCAACATAGAAAATATAACAGAAGAAAAACTTAAAATATTATATAAAAATGGGGTAAATAGACTTAGTATTGGAATTCAAACATTTAATGAAAAATATTTAAAATATTTAAATAGATTTCATAACAACAAAATGGTTATTGATAAAATAAATCTTATAAAAAAAATTGGATTTAAAAATATAAATATCGATTTAATATATGCATTAAAAAATGAAACTATAGAAGAATTAAATAACGACTTAGATATGTTTTTAAAGTTAGATATTGAACACTTATCAACATATTCACTCATAATAGAACCTAATACAAAACTATATATAAATGGCGAAGAAAATATAGATGAAGATCTAGATTATGAAATGTATAAGTTAATATGTGATAAACTAAATAAAAAGGGATATATACATTATGAAATAAGTAATTTTTCAAAAAAAGGATATGAATCTAAACATAATTTAACATACTGGAATAATGAAGAATACTATGGATTTGGTATGGGTGCATCAGGCTATATAAACAATATAAGATATGATAATACTAAAGGATTAAATGAATATTTAAAAGGAAATTATACATATCAAACACACACATTGAAAAAGTTAGAAAAAATAGAAAATGAATTTATATTAGGATTTAGAAAAATAAATGGAATAAATAAGATAAAATTTACGGAAAAGTATAATATCGATATAAAAAGTATAGATATTATAAATACTTTGCTTAAAGAAAATAAATTATTAGAAAATAAAAAAAATATATACATAAATCCAAAATATATATATATTTCTAATGATATACTACTAAATTTTATAGAACTAAATTTAAAAGTGTAAAAAAAATAAGAAACTGCCCCCTGAGCAGTTTCTATAAAAGAATAAAAAGGGGTTGGCTAGTGTGATACTAGCGCCAATTCGTATTTCCGAATTGGTACCATATATACTAATCTAAAATTTATATTTTGTCAATATGTTTTTTAAAAAAAAGTCGAAAAATATAAAAATTTATTTATAAACATGTTATACTTATATAGGAGGTGCTACTATGGCAGATAAAATAGTTAAAAGTGTAGTAGGTTGTTTTGGAGCTTTTACATCAATTCCATTTATGAAAGAATTAATAGTTTTTTTAATATCAATATGTCCAATACTTGAACTTAGGGGTGGATTAATTGCAGCATCTCTTCTTCATATGAATCCTATAGTAAGCTATATAATATGCATAATAGGAAACATAATTCCAATACCTTTTATACTTTGGTTTGTTACAAAAATAATAGATAAAATGAGGAAAAGCAAACATAAAAAGTTAAGAGATATCGCATTATGGTTAGATAAAAAAGTTGATAAACATAAAGGTCAAATAGAAAAGTTTGGATATTTGGGATTAGTTTTATTTGTAGGTATACCACTTCCAGGAACTGGTGCTTGGACTGGATGTTTAATAGCGAGCGTTCTTAATCTTGATAAGAAGAAATCTCTTTTAGCGGCCATTTTAGGTGTATTTATTGCTTCAATAATAATGATGATACTATCTTTTGGAATAATATCTAATATAATATAGGAACAATATGGAAATAAGCAGTTTAAAAGGAATAGGCCCTAAGACCTCTAAAGCATTAGAAAATTCTGGAATAAAAACAATAGAAGATTTAATGAATTATTATCCATTTAGATATGATGTAATAAAAAGAAGCAATATAAATGAACTTATTCAAGATGATAAAATAATAATAGATGGAATAATAGAAAATACTCCAAACGTATTTTATTTTAATAAAAAAATGAATAAAATGACATTTAAATTAAATATTGGTTCTTATTTACTTAATGTTATTATATTTAATAGAGCCTTTTTAAAGGATAAAATAAAAATAGGTAGTATAATAACAGTAATAGGAAAATTTGATAAAGCACATAGTAAAATTATTGCAAGTGATATTAGAATGGGAAAACTACCTAGTATACCAATAATAGAACCTATTTATCATAGTATTGGGGGATTAAGTAGCAATCAAATAAAAAATTACATATATAGTGTAGATGATTTTAATGTAACTGAATACGTACCAGAATATTTAAAAGAAAAATATAGACTTATAGATAAAAAAAGTTCTATTAAAATAATACATAATCCAAAAAATAGTAAAGAACTAAAACAAGCAGAAAATTATTTAAAATATGAAGAATTATTTTTATTTATGTTAAAAATGAACAGCTTAAAATTAAATAAAAGTAATAAAATAGGTCTAAAAAGAAATGTAGATAAAAAAAGTGTCATGGATTTTATAAATAAACTACCATTTGAATTGACTGTTGATCAAATGGAATGTGTAAATAAAATATATGAAGATTTGAATAGTTCAAATAGAATGAATAGACTTATTCAAGGTGATGTAGGTAGTGGTAAAACAATAGTTGCTATAATTGCTTTATATATAAATTATTTGAGTGGATATGAAGGGGCGTTAATGGCTCCTACAGAAGTACTTGCTTATCAACATTTTACTAATTTAAAAAATATATTTAAAGATTATAATATTAATATTGAGATACTTACAGGTAATTTGAAAGTTAAAGAAAAAAAAGATATATATAAAAGACTTAAAAATAAGGAAATAGATATAATTATAGGTACACATGCACTATTTAGTGAAGATGTAACTTACAATAATTTAGGATTAGTTATAACAGACGAGCAACATAGATTTGGTGTAAATCAAAGAGGAAATTTGAAAAACAAGGGTATAACACCAGATATACTTTATTTATCAGCTACTCCAATTCCTAGAACTTATGCGCTTACAATTTATGGAGATATGGATGTGTCAAGTATAAAAACTCTACCTAGTGGTAGAAAGCAAATAATAACAATACTTAAAAAAAATAAAGAAATAAAAGATGTACTTTTAATAATGCTAGAAGAAATTAAGAAAAAACATCAAATATATGTAATCGCACCTTTAATAGAAGAGTCTGATAAAATAGATTTAGAAAATGTAAATGAATTAGAAAAGAAAATGACAACTGCTTTTGGTAAAATATGTAAAATAGGTGTAATGCATGGAAAAATGTGCAAAGAAGAAAAAGATAAAGTAATGGAAGAATTTAAAAAAGGGGAAATATCTATACTTATCAGTACTACTGTTATAGAGGTAGGTGTTGATGTAAAAAATGCTACTATGATGGTTATATTTGATGCTTATAGATTTGGACTTTCACAATTACACCAATTAAGAGGTAGAGTAGGTAGAAATGATTTACAGAGTTATTGCGCACTTATAAGTGATAAGGAAAAAGAAAGATTAGATATAATGACTAAAACTAATGATGGATTTAAGATTAGTGAAGAAGATTTTAAACTTAGAGGTAGTGGAGATTTGTTTGGAGTAAGACAAAGTGGTGATATGAATTTTAAGTTAGCTAATTTTAAAACTGATTTTAATATATTAGTTAAAGCTAGAGATGATTCTAATCAAATTTTGCAGAATAATCAGATTGAAAATTATCCTAAACTTGTAAAATTGTTAAATGAGTCAGTAAATTTAGATTAATCACTTGACTATTTTGAAATTTTAATTTATACTTATAATGGTATGGTAAACATACCGGGTGTTCTTTACCAAGCGTTTCGTTAGAAACTTTAAAATACTTATTTTAAAAATGTGAAGGACACACAACCAAAAACCCCCTGAAGCTAGGTCGAAAGACCTAGCATTTTTGTTTTTATAAGGGTTTGCAAGGGTTTTGAATTTTTCTAGATACCAAACTAGATACCAAAAATTCTATTTCAGATACTAAATATATTTTTTATTTAAGTTTATTTAAATACCTAGATTTAAATTATCTATGGTATTTTTTACATCAGTAAGATTATTTGGAAACATATGAGCATAAGTATCTAATGTTTCTTTTGTACTTGCGTGTCCTAAATACTTAGATACAGTTGTTACTGGTTGACCTGTATTTATTAAAAGAGATGCACAACTATGTCTAAAGCAATGAAGTGCTATTCTTCTAACACCAGCATTTTTAGCAATTCTACCATTGATTCTAGCCATCATTCCAAATGTTAATGGATCTAATTCTCCAAATACAAACCATTTATCATTAAATCCATAGTATTTCTTTTTCTCATTATAAAGATTTACTAAATCATTGTATAAGACATCAGTAAGAGGTAATGTTCTAATACTTTTAGAAGTTTTAGGTGGTGTTAATTCATAATACTTTTGACTATCCTTAACACTATTCGCTTGTTTAGTAATAGATACTTGCTTATTTTTCCAATCTATATCTGACCATTGTAGTCCACGGCATTCACCACGACGTAATCCACAATAATATAACATTTCAAACATTGTTTTATCATTTAGACTAGTAGTACCAGTAATATATTTTTGAAACTCATCAAAAGTATAAACATCTTTTTCTTCTTTAATTTCATTTGGATCTTTAAAGAATTCTATTTTCTTATAAAAACGCATTAAATTAATATCATACATTTTCATACCCCAGTTAAGAATAATTTTAAGAAACTTTTGAATATCATTTCTACTAGAACATTTAATAGGTTTATCCCATAGTTCTTGTTGAAATTTATGATATAGATTACCATCCATATCTTTTAACTTAACATTTTCAAAACTAGTAAAATATCTTCTTCTTTTTAAATATGTTTCCATAGTTCTTCTTCGAACTTTGTTTTTTTGTGATTCAATATATTGGTCGGTAAGAGTACCAAATGTCATATCCATATCTCCACCAAATTCAACTTTATTATTTAAAAATTCTCTTTCAGCATTCATCGCATCAAGTTTAGTTTTATATGCTTGTGAAAACTTCTTTTTCCATTTTCCACTCTTATCTTTTTCATTCCAATAATATTTATATTTACGACCATCTTTAGTCCATTGATTTTTAGGTAATTTATATATTCCCATATATCGTTCCTCCTTTGTTGGAATTTATAAATATACCAGTTCGTAACAACATTATTTTATCATATAAACTGATAATATTATAAATTATCTCTCTAAATCATTTTTTGATTTTGAATGTTTTTTTAAATAATCTCTTGTTGTATCAATAGCATAATCAATATCATTTGCTTCATACCAAG
>CANQIV010000006.1 GCA_947624135.1 uncultured Bacilli bacterium
ATGAGTCTAACATATTATTATTTTGGTGTCAAACATGCACTTTTTAAAAATTGTAATTTAGCTCTTACATTTTTTTAATTTCTGCAAGTTTTAATTCAGATTTCAACTATTTTTTGTTAAAATTATCAAAAAACTGTAAAATTTAAAAAAAATTGAAAAATTTTTATTTTTCAACTTTTTATTAAAATTGTATTTATTTTTAATATGAACTATTCTTCAACTATTTCACCATCTAAGCTCCATGTTTTTACATCTGTTATTTTTACATTAACTATTTCCCCTAAATATTTTTCACTTGCTTTAACATTAACTAATTTCATAGTATCAGTATATCCCATTAGATTATCTTTTTTTTCACTTACAGATTCAAGTAATACAGGAACAATTTTATCTTTATATTTTTGATTTGCTTCATTAGCAAATTTATTTATAAGTTCATTTAATTTATATAATCTATTATTTTTTTCTTCTTCTGTTAAAGAATTTTTCATTTTTGCTGCTGGAGTTCCTTCTCTTGGAGAATATATAAATGAGAACGCTGAATCAAACTTACATGTATTTACCACATCTAATGTTTCATTAAAATCTTCCTCTGTTTCTCCCGGGAATGCAACTATTATATCTGTTGTTATTGAAACATTTGGTATTTTATTTTTTATTTTATTAAATAATTCTATATACTTTTCTTTAGTATATCTTCTACCCATTAATTTCAATATTTTATTAGATCCAGATTGTAGAGGTAAATGTATATATGGCATGATATTATCACATTTAGATATTATATCTATCATTTTATCATTAAAATCCCATGGGTGGCTAGTTACAAAGCGAATTCTATCTATACCAGTTTTAGAAACATCTAAAAGTAAATCCCCCATAGTATAATTTATATTTAAATCTTTTCCATAAGCATTTACATTTTGACCTAAAAGAGTTACCTCTTTATAACCATTTTTTACTAAATCTTTAACCTCATTTATTATATCAACAGGCATTCTGCTTCTTTGTTTTCCTCTCGTATATGGAACTATACAATACGTACAAAATTTATCACATCCAAGCATAATATTAACCCAAGCTTTATATTTTGAATCTCTTTTTACTGGGATATTTTCATATATATCCCCTTCTATACTAAATACATCTATTTCTTGCTCATTTTTATCTAAAGACTCTTTTAATATATTAGGAAATTTGTGCAGATTATGAGTTCCGAATACTATATCTACCCATTTATATTTATTTTTTATAGACTCTACTACATTTTCTTCTTGAGCCATACATCCACATATACCACATATTATATCATTTTTACTTTCTTTTAAATGTTTTACTCTTCCTAAAAATCCAAACATTTTATTATGTGCATTTTCTCTTATCGCACAAGTATTAAGTAATATTATATCAGCTTTATTTAAATCATCTGTTTTAGTATAACCCATATCTTCTAATATCGCACTTATATTTTCACTATCATGTACATTCATTTGACATCCATAAGTTTTTATATAGTATTTTTTATTTTTACCAATATTTTTCATATCATTTGGTATTTTATAATCATCTTTTATTATTTTAGATTCTTTCTTTGTTCTCAATTTTGCTTCATGTAAATTTGGTAAATTCATATGTAATCACTTCCACAAATATAATACCATATTTATATAGTTTAAACAATATAATTTAAGATTAAAAAACTCTACCTTATGGTAAAGTTAAGCATTAATACTTATCATTTTATCTACTACACTTTTTATTTTATCGCTTGAAAATGGTTTATTTAACATATCAACTATTCCATATGAAAATGCACGATCTATAGTTTCTTTTGTATCATCACCAGATATTATTGAGATTGGTATTCTACTAAATAAATTATTATTTTTAAAATAATTAAGTACCATAAATCCATCATACTCAGGCATATTTAAATCAAGTAACATACAGCATATATTATATTCTTTTTTAGTTATATAATCTATTGCTTCCTTTCCATTTTGGGCTTGTAGTACTATATATTCTCCTTCAAGTGCTTTAGTTACAATATTTCTTATTATCATAGAATCATCTGCTACTATTATTGCTTTATTCATTATTTTTTCCTCCTAAATATATTTTTACTATTTCTATTATTTTATTTGCTTCATTCATAAGTTCTTCATAATTTTCTCTTATATAAGATATGTTATCTTCTTTACCTTTTAATTCATGATTTAAAGATAGTTCAGCTAATTTTTTAAAACCTAAATATTTACTATCACTCTTCATTGCATGAGCTAAAATAGCATAATTCGCACAATCTCCATTATCCATAAATTCTTTCATCTTAGGTAATCTAGTTTCTGATTCATTTAAGAAATCATTTAATGTTTCATTATACATTTCTATATCACCTAAAAGTTCTAAAGAAGCATCTACATCTATATCATTATCTTTTAAATAATTTATATTATTAGTATTACTTTCTTCTTTTATTTCTTCTTTAATATTATCATCTCCTTTTATTTCTTCTTTTGGTTCTTCCTTTATTTCGTTTGTATCTAAATATGTTGATAAAACTCTAGATAATTCATTATTTTCTATTGGTTTTGATAGATAATCACAAAAACCTACATCTAAATATTTATTTGCTTTTCCTTGTATAGCATCTGCAGTAAGAGCTACTGTTGGAATATTAAAATTTGGAATTTCTTTTAAAGTTTTAAGTGTTTCCACACCGCCCATTTTAGGCATCATTATGTCCATTAAAATTATATCATATTTTTCATTATTTTTTATTCTATCTACACACTCAAATCCACTTTCTATACATGTAATATCTAAATTATAATTTTTAAGTATTTTAGTTGCTACTTTAAGATTCAAAGTATTATCATCTACTACTAGAATTTTCTTACCTGTAAAATCCATATTAATAATTTTATTTTCTGATTCTATTTTTTTAGAACTAGTTCTTATTTCTTGTTTAATATATATGGTAAATGTTGAACCTTCTCCATATTCACTTTGAACTACTATCTTACCACCCATCATTTCAACTAATCTTTTTGTAATGGCAAGTCCTAATCCTGTTCCTTCTATTGTTGTGTTTTTATCTTCATCAAGTCTTTGAAATTTAGTAAATAATTTATCTATTTGTTCTTGTTTTATACCTCTACCTGTATCAGAAACAGATATAACTAAACTACATTGATTATTGTTATTTATACAATTAACTTTAAAATCAATTTCTCCTTTTTCTGTATACTTTGCTGCATTAGTTAATATATTTGTTATTACTTGTTTAATTTTACCACTATCCCCATAAAGAGTATCTGGTATATCTTCTGCAAAATATGTTTTTAATTCGATTGTTTTTTCTCCTATTCTAGGTATAATTAATTTAGTTAAATTTTCAAGTATTGGTTTTAAATTATATTCTGTATTTACTATTTCCATTTTATCTGCTTCTATTTTGCTTATATCTAATATTCCATTTACTATTTCAAGTAAATTTTGTGAAGCCATAACTATATCTTTAGCATTTTCTTTTGCTTCTTCTAAAGTTTCTGCAGTATCAATACATTCACTAAATCCTACTATTGCATTTAATGGTGTTCTTATTTCATGTGACATACTACTTAAAAAATCTGTTTTAGCATGATTTGCTTTTTCTGCTTGATCTTTAGCAAGTTCTAGTTCATTTATTAACTTAACATCTGGATTTTCAATTGTAAAATACATGAGAAATGTTACAAAAATTACCATAGAGGTAGTTAATAAGTATTCAGGATGTCCACCTTGAATATATGAAACAAAAGCTCCCATTAACATGTAAAATATCATTGGCCAATATTTTTTTTCTTTTATTCTTTTTATTTTTAATAAAAGAATAATTATACAAATTACCATACTCATTCTTGTTGCAAAATAAGTACATTCAACAGCTGGGCCACTAGAATACACAATCGAGTTTTGACTTATATATTCAATTGGTAAAATTAAAACTAATACAGAAAAAATAATAGCAAACAATAAAGCCAAAATTTTACTAGATTTTATATAAATACTTAAATTTTTTTTATGCAATTCATTAATAGATATGGTCATAACATAAAGCATCATTAAGGCGGTAAAAATAATTAAAAACACTAAATAAACGCGCGCAAAAATTTCATTTAAAATTGGATATTTTAACAGATTTTTCATGAAATAATAAGTTCCAACTGAAATTGTATTTCCTGCTAAACAAGTTATTACAATTACACTATAAATTTTTGTTTCTTCATTTTTTACTCTTGGTTTTGAAAAATATACTATGGATAATAAAATACAATAAACTAAACTTAATAAGGTAAAAGAATTCCCCGGATTTTGCATATTTACTCACTCTCCTACAATAGAATTATAACACATAATAATAAAAATAATCAATTTATTTGTTGATTATTTTACTATTTTATTATTTAGTTTTTATATATTTTTTTTGTTTTAAACTAATAATTTTTAAATTTTCTCCTTCTTTAAAATATCCATCAAAAATAGGATCATCTATTATCATGAAATCTTTTAAATCTTCAAAATTATTATGTGTAAGTGCAATAAAATCTTTCTTACCTCCCAAAGTATAAGGAATTTTATCTACTACGGTATATGCTAATGCCATTTCTCTTTCGCCTGGTAAAACATTTTTAATTTTTTGAATTATTGTTTTTATTTGTGCATCCACATCATCATTATTTTTTAATTCAATAAATGCAGTTGGAATTACACCATCCTCTTGATATTTATTTTTTATTCCAACGACAGCACAATCTTTTACCTCTTCGCAGTCATTTATTGCATTTTCAATAGGAACAGAACTTACTTGATGACCATCTGGTCTTTTCATAAGTCTTTTATATCTTCCAGTTATATGCAATATACCATCATAATCAATGAAACCCTTATCTGCAGTTTTATAATATCTTAAATTTGTATTCTTATCTATATATATAGAATTAGTTGTTTCTTCAACATTTCCTATATAACCCATAAATGCAGTTGGAGATGTTACATAAATTTCTCCTTCTTGACCATAAGGTAACTCTTTATTTGTTTCACGATCCATTACTAATGCATATACTCCTGGATAAAGGGCTCCACATCCGCCTGCTTTATGTGTTATAGCATCGCTTACATTTCCTGTATAATGAAATGCAGAAACATTTCCAGCTTCAGTTGTTCCGTATCCATATGTTATACCTGTTTTACATCCTTTGCTTCTTAATATCTGATTTACTTCATTTATTTTTTCAGGCGCCATATTATCTCCACCAGCAACCATCAATTTTGCAAATGACATATCAGTATTATTTACATATTTACTATTTATAAACATAGAAAACATTTTAGGAACTGCTATTAAAATATTAGGTTTTCTCTTAGTAACAATCTTATCAAATTCGCTTATTTTTATTTTTGGTAATAAATCTATTGATATTCCATTTGTAAGTGCACCGCATAGTCCTATTGAAGAACCATACATTGAAAAGAAAGGTATATATCCAAGATATGTCATCCCTCTTTCCAAACATGCTATAAGATTAATTTGATTGCAAGTAACATTATAAGCTTTATTTGATTGCATAGCTCCCTTTGGTGTTCCTGTTGTACCACTAGTATTAACAATAAGAGCTGGAATATCAGGATCATATTCAGAATCCACTATTTTACCATATTGTTCTAAATTCTTAATAAAATCATCTTGCATTATTACTTTATTTTCTTTTTTTAATAAATTTTGAAATTCATATATTTTCTCTTTTATTTGATATAATGATTTAACAGTTTTGGCTTCTATTGCTAATTTTTCTTGTGAATGTAAAAAATCGTTTGCTGGAGATACTACAACCACTTTATCTGATGGAATTTTTTTTGTAAATACAGATTTATTCATAACATCCATAACAGAAATTAATAATTTTGAGTTTGATATATTCATGCATTCAATAATTCTTTGATTAGAACATCTTGGATCTACTAAATATGGTATAGCACCTATTCTGTTACATGCATAAATATAAAAAATTGTTTCTGGCATATTTGGTAAACAAATTGTTATGCTATCTCCTTTTGAAATACCATATTTTTTTAATGCTTTAGCACACAATTCTATCTTATCATACAAATATCCATAAGTTTTTTCTTCTCCAAAATATTTATATGCTATGTCATCATTAAATCCAAAATTTCTTAACCTTAAAAAATCATATATTTTTTGATCTGAATCTTTAAAAATTCTTTCTTCCATATCATCTGAATAAAATTTTCTACTTGGCTTATCTATACTAGGATATCCAGTTAACTCGCCTTCCATTATTGGCTCTTTTTGTAATGATATATTTTTAAATTTATCTTCCATATTTCTCTTCTCCAATCAAAATTGATTTTATCATAGCATTAAATGTACTGCTTGTCAATAATTAATTAAAAAAATATTTAAATTAAATTGCATTTATAATAATATTATTCATAATTTTTTTCTAGTAGTTTTGCGCTAAATCTATATTTTATTGTGTGAAATAAAATATATTATAAAATTTTGATTAAATTTTAATTGTTTATACTTAAATTTACTAATTTAGTGCAAAAACAAGTTTATGAAGTGCTCTTGTCATAGAAACATATAATAATTTCATATCAATAACATTGTTTTTTTCAAACTCATCTTTTCCAACTATTATAACGGAATCAAATTCTAAACCTTTAGATAAATAACTTGGTAATATATTAATATCGCTATCATAATTTAAATTATCTGAATTTATTAAATTAACATTTATATCATTTTTTAATTTTGCATATAATTCATTTGCTCTTTCTTGTGTTTTAGTTATAATAGCAATCGTTTTATATAATTTTTTTAACTTAATAATTAAAGAAATTAAAGAATCATTACTACATTCTACTTTATCTCCATGCCTTATAACAGGAACAGCTTTATCAAGTTTTAATAATTCGTTTATTTTATTTGCTTCATTCATAATTTCTATTGTAGTACGATAACTTTTATTTAATTTAAGTATTTCTAAATTTTCAAATATATCATTTAAGCATTCCCAATTATCTAAACTTCTATAAGAATATAAGGATTGCGCTAAATCACCATATATACTAAATGTTGAATTTTTAAACATTTTCTTTAATACATAAAAGTTAAATTCTCCATAATCTTGAGCTTCATCTATTACAATATGTTTATAATTATTAAACATATCACTACCACTTAGTTTATATTTAATATACATAAGTGATGGTATATCTTCTATTTCTATTATATTTTCTTTTATACCTGATGTATTAATGTTGTTATCTTTTAAGATTTTAATATATATATCTTTAATTTTTTTATTTATTATAGTAAAGTATTTTTTTAAATTATTATTTATATTATTTTTTGTTTCATTTATAACTTTTTTATCTACATTATTTTTAATTAAATTAGATAATATTAAATCCATATTATCTGTTATATATTTATTTAATAATAATATTAATCTATCTATCCTCGATTTTATACTTTTAAAAGTATTTTTATTTATTTCATCATACATATTTTTTACAAAACTATTACTTAATATTTTTGTTCCATTAATTAAAAAGTCATTATTAGGTAATACTTCTAAATTTTCAAAATATTTATCTATCTCAGTTTTCATTTTCATACTTGTTTTAAATTTTGATATAGTATCTATATTTTTTATTTTATCTAAAGAATTATTTATAATATAATTTTCATCTACATATTTAAGCATTAATTCATCAAGTGTATACTCTGATACACCATTAACATCTAAATCTGGTAATATTCCTGATATGTAACTTACAAAAAATTTATTTGGACCAATTACCATATAATCACTTGCTTTAAATAAGTTTCTATTATTATAAACTAAATATGCAATTCTATGAAGAGCAACTGTTGTTTTACCACTTCCTGCTACTCCTTGTATTACTAGGTTTTTACCTAGTTTTTCTCTTATTATTTTATTTTGTTCACTCTGTATTGTAGATACTATATTTTTTAGTCTATTATCTGCACTTACACTCAAATACGGTTTAAGTAAATCATCATTACTAACAGTATCTACATCATTGAAATTAATTAATTCGCCATTTGTTATTGTATATTGTCTTTTTAAAGTTAATTCACCATTAATAATTCCAATAGGTGATTCATAGGAGCACTCACCTACATTTGAATCATAATATAAAGATGAAATGGGCGCGCGCCAATCTACTGTTATAATTTCATTATCATAATCACTAACTCCTAATTTACCAATATAGCAAATTTCATTATTATTTGTGGAGTGAAAATCTATTCTAGCAAAATATGGAGTGTCTTTAGATCGACTTATAGATTTTATTTGTTCTTCTAGTTTAAACTTTTCTTCTAGCATAGCATCATAATCGTTTTTATATATGCTTTTTAAATTATTTAATTTTAGTTTTGAGTCATCAATAACTTCATCATATTTATCTAACGTATACTTTAAATGATTTAATTCTTCTTCCATAATACTATATCTCCTACATTCATAATCATAATGTTATTTTACACTAATAATGTATCAATATCAATAAAAAATGCCATTTTTATTGACATTTATTTTGATTTTATATCATATCTAAATATTGAAACTACATTAGAAACAACAATACATAAACATGTTATCAAATTAGCCCAAGCATCAAATACTATATAATATGGAATCCATAATACTAAACTACTTAGGTTAATATACCTAATTTTTCTTTCCTTTTCTTGAATTATTGTTATAGTATGAAGTATAGCACTTACTAAAGGAATAATATCAATATAACTTTCAAATGTAATTATCGATACTATTACTGATAATAATATATAAAATGCAACTAACATTGGTGTATTCTTTTTACCTTTTATTTCAAGAACATAATTAATAATAGTCTCTACTCCAAAAACAAACTGTATAAGAGCTCCTGCATATGCTTTTAAGAAAATTAATCCCACAGCTCCAATTATATTCCCTAAAATTAAGAAAAATAATATACTTTTCCTTTTTTTACATTGCATACTTATGACATTTAAGCCACAAGCAACAAACGCAAATAACTGCGCCAGTATATATAAAACATCCATTTTTACCTTCAAATTAATCATTTAAATTATATCCTAACTTCTCTATCTCTAAATTAGCTATAGAAGATAACTCACTCTTCTTTAAATCTGATATTTTATAATATTTTGCACCTAAAGAATCATCATTTTTTTCATTTATATCTATATTTTCAATAATCTCACCCTCATATCTATTTATTTTATAAAATATACCTAAATGATGACCACACTCAAGCTCTTCTTTATGTACCCATTCAAAAGTTACAGAATTTGCATCGAATAATTCATATTCTTTTACATTTATTCCAACTTCTTCGTTTAGTTCACGTATTAAAGTTTCTTTCGGAGTTTCTCCCCACTCTATTGTTCCACCAGGTAAATCTAATTTACCAGAATATGGCCCTCCTAATTTTTTTATTAATAATATTTGTTCATCCTTTATGATTAATCCATAAGCACCAATATGCTTAAATTGTTTCATCTTAAATCACCTCATATTTAATTATACATTTTATTTTGTTTTTTTCAATATATAACTTGATAATTCATCATTTATAGTTCCACTTTTCCATTCAAACTCATCTATATAATCTCTACAATATTCACAAAATGGAATATCACCATTCATTTTTTCAATGGCATCCCAGCCGTTCTTGATTGAATCTAATTCGATATAATCATCTTCTGTAACTTGAAAATTTATTCCATATTTTTTATTTAATATATCAATTAATAAAGGATAATAACATTTAGAAATCTTACCATCTCTTAAAAATCTGCAAAATCTTCCTGAACAAATCTTATTAGCATTATACCCATCAACACTTCTCACATCAGATAATCTTGTATGGAATGTTTTTATAACATCAATTTTTCTAAAAAAATCATCATTTATCAAATAATTTATATTATTATTTTTTAAGATACTCAAAATTTTATCAATTTTTTTATATGTAGGTTCATAGAGCGAAATTGAAATAATTACATTACATTCTGATATTTTTTTTAACACATTCTCATTTAGCTTATCTATCATCAATCCATTTGTAACAATAATTATTCGAGATTTTTTCAATATATTTCGACTTATTTCAACTATTCTATCTATTTGAGGATGTAATAATGGCTCTCCACCTAACAATCTAAAATTATACAAATTAAATTTCTTGGCAACTAAATTTAAATCACTTTCAAATTTTTCTAATTCTACTATTTTATTCTCACATATATTAGAAAAATGAGCGCATCCCTTACAATTTAAATTACATTGATACACTATGTTCATTTCCAAATAATTTAAAAATGGTTTTTTTAAATCTATTTTGTCAAAATATTTTATTAACTCTTCTATTGTTTTTTGCTTTCCAAAGAACATTTCTTCGTTAACAGCATAAATATTTTTAAATTTATTTTTTCTAAAATAATCTATACCACTACCCATAAACATAGGTTTTTTTGCTAGTATAATATTACTAATATTCTTTTCTAATGTATCAAAATCATCTAAATAGCAAACAGGGATGTCTTTATAAATTTTTTTTGGTAATTCTTTATTTTTATCTTTAACATTAATGAATCCATCAATGTTTATGTTAAAATAATCTAATCTTCTAGCAACTTCCTTTGCAAAATCTCCTGTACCAAATATATAATTTTTCATATCACACCTCAACTACTTTATCTTAAAATTTTTTACTATATTTAATTTGCTTATTTCATTATCTAACTTTTCAAAAATCCAATCTTGTTGATTAGTTTTATCAAAATGTTTATATTCTTTTTCTATTGCCATTTTTAATAAAATAAATATTCTATAAATTATTATTCTATTTTCTTCATCCTGATTTAATTTCTTTTTATTATAACCTTCTAAAAAATACTTACTTGTCTTTTGTTTAGTTGTATGAAAATAGAAAGCAAATAGCTCATCACAAAAATATAAATCAGAGAAATCAACAATTCCATTTAAATGATTGTCCTTAATTATTATGTTACCGTCCCAAATATCAGAATGTACTAAGCATAAATTACTGATATTATTTAAAGATTCTTTATATTGTTCAAGTAAATTGATAAATAAACTATAATTATATTTTTTAATTTTAATATTATTATTTGTTGCATCTTTTATCAACGTTTCAAATAAAAATTTAATAAATTCATAATTAGAATTAAACTTTTTGTTTGGAAAACTAGGTATATAAAAATTATTACTTATTATCTTGCTCATTTTATAGCATATGCTTCCTAACTCTTTTTCAATATTTTCTACGTCTTGTTCCGAAAGTTTATTTTTTAAATCACACAATTTTATTCCATCAATATATGTCATGAAGAAATAGGGAGCATCACATAAACTACAAGAGTTATCATAATGCAATAATTTAGGAGCAGGAATATCGTTTATTTGCATTAATTTAAGCATTTCGACCTCCCACCACATTGTATTTCTTTCAAATGTAAGCATAAGATTTTCATTCTTAGGTGCAATTTTTAATACATATTTATTTGCACCATCTTGAATCAAATATATAGCATTTTTCATACCACCTTCAATATTGCTTATTGATATATTGCTAGAATCTTTATTAAAAGTATATTCAAACATTTTTCTTATAATAGTTTCATCTTGATAATTTTTAGAAAATGAATAGTCTAAATTAGACATATGACTCTCCTTTATGCTTTTTTAAATATCTCTTACAAACTTCATCTGTATATGAATATTCATCATTATCGACAGTCAAGTGAAATATATTATCATAAGCATAATCCTTTATTTTATTTTTAAAATAATTTCTTATAAATTCCTTTAATTCTGAAACTTCTTTATATAGGTATCCTTTTTTATCATTATAAAATATATAATTTGAAACTTTAATAATAAGATTTATTATAGCTATATTATTTGAATCATATTTATCTATTAATACGCTAGATTTAAAAACTGGAATTCCAACTTTTTCATTATTATATAAATATATTTCTTCTATAAATTTTCTATAATCGTTTTCTAAATTAACTATTTGACAATTTTTGATAATTGAATTTTCACTTAATATTTTTATAGCTTCGTCCATCATTTCACGATCTAATGAATTCCAAAGAATTCCAATACAAGAAATTTTTATATTGGGTAATTTTTCTTTATCTATAACTTTATTTTCAATTAAAGTATTTATTATAGATAACACATTATCTAAATCTCTAAATTTTTTAACATTTTTAGCATTTAGTAAAAGACTAATTATATCATTGACTAATTTTTGTATTTCATCTTTATATAAATTGTCTTTCAATTTACTTAATTTATAATCTTTTATATACATCTTCAATACATGAGATAAACTATTAAATAAGCACTGTTCCGCATAGTCTTTATAATCACTACCTAAACTTAATATTTTTTTATAAGCATCTTTTCCCCAACTTTGAGTTAAAAAACATCTTTCATTAAATTTACTCCCTGTTAATGATCCCTCGTTTCTTTTTACATAGTGATAATATTTCGTACTATCGCATACAATTTTTTTATTTGCAAGGCATAATTTTAATATAAAATCTGCATCTTCATTAAAAGTATTTTTATCAAATCTTATATTTTCTAAAGATGATTTTTTATATAACTTATCCCAAGCCGCCATAGTGATACTACCATCTAAGTATGATTTTACTAACTTTTCTTGATTATCCACTATAACAATTTCTTTTGGATTATTATTTGGATGTCTTACTACACCATTTCTAGAATGAATAAACGCCCTACCACATGAAACATCTGCTTTATAAGTTTCTGCGTTTTTTAATAAATTTTCAATCATTCTATTCTCAATATAGTCATCGGCATCAATAAAACCAATATATTCACCTTGTGCTATATCTAAACCTGCATTTCTGGCTTCAGATAAACCTTTATTTTCTTGATGAATAACTTTAACTCTTTTATCTTTTTTAGCTAAAACTTTGCAAACCTCTAACGTATTATCTGTTGAGCCATCATCAACTATAATTATTTCTATATTTTTATAACTTTGATTTGAAATACTATCTATACATCTCATTAAATATTCTTCTACATTATAAGCAGGTATAATTATAGACACAAGTTTACTTGACATAATAGTATCTTCAATGAAAATGGATAAATTATCTTCCCAGTTATTTGTTGTATCAACAACATAATGGTATCTTGAATTATTATATTGATGATGAATATTATCAATGCAACAATATTTCGAAATATCAAAATTATCTCCACGAGCGATATATCTTTGTTTTCTTAAATCATAATTTATTTCAGTTTTTATTAATAAATCGCATTTATTAAAAATAAATGAATCTTCTAACATCATCCAATCAATAATTATTATAGCATCTTCAGGATATTTTTTTATTTCTTTCAAAATTTCATTATCTATTTCCCTCTTAAAATTAAGATCCATAATATAACTATCTACATCATAAGAGAAGAATGAATCGGCAATATCTACATTACTTTTATCATAAATTTGATGATCATTACTTAAAGATGTTCTTATTTTATCTATTTTACCATTAGTCATTATTCTTTCTACTAATTTATCAACTTCAATATACTTAAAATTATATTTATTAGATAAAAATTTTGATATAGTAGATTTTCCAGAAGCAGTTTTTCCAGTAATTCCAATTATCATTTTTATCTGCACCCCCTATATTTTTTAATTTAATTGATTTAAACGATTAGCTAAAATTTCAATAATATCCTTTGAATGAATTAAATCAAATTTGTTAATATATTGTGACTTGTTTTTCAATATAAAGTTTAATTCATCAATGATACCTAGAATTTCTTTTTTATAATAATTTGTTAAATTATTGTTATCCCAGTCTCTTTTATATACTTTAAGAAGATGAAATAGACCATTGAAGTAAAACAAATATGCTTGCTCTTCCTTATCTAAATATTCATTTAATAATTTATTAAAATTTTTTTTGCAATAATTATATAATGTCAAATTATTTTCATTAAATGGGCAACTTGTCAATGAATTAGTTGCACGCTTTATATGATGATATAATTGCTTTGTATCCATTACAATTTTACGTGAGTTTAAGCAAGCTTCCCATACATATGCTGCATCTTCATTAAACAATTTATAATCAAATCTTAATTTTTCTATGCATTTTCTTCTAAATAGTTTATCCCATACAGCAATTTTTAATTCATTTTTTAAATAGGCATTCATTATTTCTAATTCATTGTTATATATGAATACATTTCTTTCCTTGCTAATTTCCTCAATGCCACCTTCTCTATTATATATGTAAGCTTTTATTCTACATAAATCAGCATTTTCTACAATTAAATGATTAATCATAATTTCATACATATCTGGTTCAAGAAAATCGTCAGAATCTACAAATCCTACGAATTCACCAGTAGCTTTATCTAATCCAACGTTTCTAGCTTTAGATACACCTTTATTATCTTGATTGACTATTATTATTCGATTATCTTCTTTTTGTAATTTCTCACATATAGATAAACTTGTATCTATTGAACCATCATTAACAATAATTATCTCTAAATTTGTATAAGTTTGATTCATAATACTTCTTATGCATCTTTCTACATAATCTTCAGTATTATAAACAGGCACTATAACAGATATTTTTTTATCCATAATTTTCCCTTCTTTCGATAGTGTTATAATATATTAATTATCTAATTTTGTCAAATTTTACTAATTAAATTATTTAAACTTATAATAAAAAGCAAGTATTACTACCTGCTTATATTATTTATTTAAATCTTTTAAATAATAACCCATATTATTTATATGTTTATATATTGTTTCAACTGGTATACCTAATATATTATAATAACTACCTTCTATTTTTTCTATAAAATTAGACATTATGTTTTCTATTATAAAACCAGATGCATTCAATATACCACTTTCATTTTCAAAATAATAATCTATATCTTGATTAGATATACTCCTTATTGCTACTAATGTTGTAACAGAATCAGTAATAATTTCATTTGTTTTAGTATTTATTATACTTACTCCTGTAATAACACTCGTAGTATTATTTTTACACATGTCTATATATTTTCTCGCTTCTTCTATATTTTTAGGTTTACCTAATACTTTATTATTTACATATACTATGGTATCAAGACCTATTATAAGTGAATTAGGACATTTTTTTATTATACTTTTAGCCTTTGATAATGCTAATTTTTTTACATACTCATAAACATCTTCTTCATAGACTTTTGATTCATCAAAGTCACTTTTTACTAATAGATGATTGATATGTACTTTATTTAATATTTCACTTTTAAATTTAGAAGTGCTTGCAAGTACTACTTTCATGTATTCTCCTTATTTTTTTAATAATTGTTTTATTTTATTTTTTGCATAACTTGTCCTAACTTTATCTATCCAATCATCTTTAGGTGATAAAGCCTCATCATTAGTTAATATTGTAACTCTATCATTGTTATCTAATATATAACCTAAATCATTTACCATTTCACCATTTACTTTAGCACCCATAAGTTTAATACCAATTTCATCACTTAATTTGAATGCTAAATCTATTATTGTAGAACCTTTAGGAAGCTCTACCATTTCACCATTTTGTGAATATACATATATTGTATCTGAAAATATATCACTTTTAACGTGTTCTACAAAGTCTATATTATTTTCAAATATACTATCTATTTCTGTAAGAGATTTATAAAATTCAAATTTTTTACGAAATTCTTGTTGCATTAAATTTCTTACATCTTTACTTTTTTTATCCCAATATGTCATTATACCAAATGATGCAATTTGATCCATTTCAAATGTTCTTATTTGTGTTTGAACTAATTTTTCATGTGGTCCAAATACTGTTGTGTGTATTGATCTATAAAGATTTACTTTAGGATTATAAATATAATCTTTAAATTTTTCATTTAATGGATTATATTTGGAATGTATTAATCCAAGAGCTATATAGCAATTTTTAATTTCATCTACCATAATTTTTATCGATATTAAATCATGCATTTCATTTATACTTTTAACTCCATTTTTTAAACTATTATATACACCATATATATTTTTTGTTCTTGTTTTCATTTCATGAGGTATTTTTTCTATTTTTAATAAATTATCTATACATGTTAACATTTGATATATATATGAGTTAGCAGAATGAAGAAAGTTACCTATTTCTTCTTCTGTTTTTCTATATTCAAATGGATTTAAATAACTAAATGATAAATCTTCAAGTTCATTTTTTATTCTATATGCACCTATATAATATGCGAATGGTACATATATTTCAAGGGTTTCGAGTGCATTTTCTTTTTGTTTAAATTCTGATTTAAATTCAAGTGTTCTCATATTGTGAAGCCTATCTGCAAGTTTTATTATAATGATTCTTATATCGTTTTTTACACTTGTAATTATTTTTCTAGTATTAGCCATTTCTTGATCTACTTTATTTGAAAAATTCATTTTACTAATTTTAGTTACTCCATCAACTAAATTAGCAATATCACTATTAAATAAATTTTCTATTTCTTCTTTAGTTGCTTTAGTATCTTCTATTGTATCGTGTAAAAGTCCAGCACATATTGTATCAGTATCTGCATGCATTTCTGATAAAATATATGCGACATTCAAGGGATGAATTATATAAGGTTCTCCACTATTTCTTTTTTGTCCATCATGCATTAAATTTGCATATTCGTATGCTTTAGTTATTAACTTAACACCACTTTTATTATATAGTTTTACATTTTTTATTAACTCTTCTATTGTTATCATAGAATCCCCCCCTTTTTATAAAAAACGATAAACTATTTTACATATTAATAAAACTTTAATTTATACTTTTATTATAATATTTTTAAAATAAATGTCAAGTTATGGATTTAATCTATTAGGTCCTCTAAATAGTAACATTGACTCTTTGATACTTGGAATATCTAAAAGAAGCATTGTAAGTCTATCTATACCTATTGCAAATCCACCATGTGGAGGACATCCATATTTGAAGAATTCTAAATAAAATTTAACGTCTTCTCCAAGCCCTTTTTCTTTTGCATTTTTAACTATTTCATCATATCTGTGTTCTCTTTGAGCTCCTGTTGTAATTTCTATACCTCTCCAAATTAAATCATATCCTTGAAGTATTCCTTTTTCATTTCTCATGTGATAGAAAGCTCTTTTTTCTGCAGGAAAGTCTACTACGAATAGGAATTCATGATTAAATTTATCGTGCGCAAGTTTTTTACATAATCTTTCTGCTTCAGTAGTTAAATCATTTTTTTCTGTTTCTTCTACTTTATAAGTATATCTTTCTTCTAATTCTTTATATATATCTTCTAATTTCATTGTTGGAAATGGAAGTGTTGGAACTACTATATCTATTCCAAATACCTCTTTTATTTTATCTCCCATTTCTTCTTTTAAATGAGAAAGACCATAAGTTATCATTTCTGCTTCTAGATTCATAACATCTTCTTTTGAATTTATATCAGCAAATTCAACATCAAATGATGTAAATTCTGTAGCATGTTTACTTGTATTTGAATTTTCAGCTCTAAAGCAAGGCGCAACTTCAAATACTCTATCAAATCCACTTGCAAGTACCATTTGTTTATAAAATTGTGGACTTTGAGCAAGGTAAGCTTTTCTATCAAAATATTTTACCTCAAATACCTCACTACCACTTTCACTTGCAGTTCCTATAAATTTAGGTGTATGTATTTCGGTAAATTTATTATTATATAAATATTCTCTCATGTATTTTACAAGTGTACTTTGAACTCTAAATGTGAGTAAATTTTTTTCATTTCTCAAATCTATAAATCTATAATCTAATCTAGTATCTAAATTAACATTAGATGGATCTTTATAATTAAATGGAAGTTCTATATCACTAACACTTGTTACCTTAATTTCTTCTGGAATAAATTCCATACCATTTAATTTTACTTTAGGGTTTTCTACAACTTTACCTTTTACTTTTATAGTAGATTCTAGTGGTAAATTAGAGATAAGTTCTACCATATCTTTATTTTTTTTCTCTGATTTTTCTATTGTTATTTGTACTTTACCTGTAATATCTTTAAGTATTACAAATTGTACCCATTGTAAATCTCTTATATTTTCTACAAATCCACTTATTTCTATTTCTTTATCGTAATAATTTTTTAATTCTTCTAAATATATTTTTTTCATTTTTACCTCCCATATAATATAAAAATTCTATAAATACACGGACGAACTAACTCGTGGTACCACCGTGCTTTATAGAATTATCTACCTTTAAAACTTTTAACGAAGTTACCCGATTATTTAACGTTTGATGTCTTCTATATTAATAATTATTAGTTTACACCCACACTAACTCTCTTTAAATTATTTCATATATACTATTTCAAACAAATACAATTACATTATAGCATTATTAATAAATATTTTCAAATTTTTTTCTTTTTATCAAATTGATTATCTTCTAATCCACAATATTCATATTCGTTAGTATCTCCATATAAAATTGGAATATCTATATTTTCTTTGTTGCACAACATTATGTTACAAAGCATATCAAGTTGTTCATCAGTTACTGTTTTTCCAAATATTTTAGGATTAGGAATTTTAACAATTGGTTTATAGTAAATTGGATCATGACTATAATATACAAATCCTAAACAATTTATCAATATCTCTGCTGGGCCTTTTAATTCAATAAGTTTAAAGATTGTAGAATAATTTAAATTTAATTTCAAATTTTTTATATCAATTTTCTCTTTTAAAAATTTTTCTGCCCATATATTATGACTATCTTTATAACTTTTTTCTCTTCTTAAAACAACCTTATAATAGTTACCATCTCTATCTATAAATCCATCATAATCTTTTACTTGAACAACATCATTATATTTATTAAAATCTAACATTTATTCCACTATCTTTTCATCTAAAAAATCTATTACATCATCATGATTAATTTTATATTCTTCTTTTGTTTGATTATTTTTAATAGTCAATATTCCACTTTTCTTTTCTTCTTCACCTATTATAATTATAAATTTAGTATTTAATTTATCTGCATTTTTAAAGTTATTTTTTAAGTTTCTATTGCAATAATCCATATCAACTATAAAACCATTTAATCTTAAATCATTTGTAATATGTATAGCAAAATCTTTTTCATTTTCACTCATAGATATTACATAGCAATCAATATTTTTTATTAAAGGCATTTCTACATTTTCATATTGTAACGCAGTCATAAGTCTTTCCATACCCATAGCAAACCCAACTCCACTAGTTTTAGGTCCATCAAGTGTCTCAACTAGGTTATCGTATCTTCCACCACCGCAAAGTACATTTTGGCTTCCAAATCCTTCTACACTAGCTTCTACCTCGAATACTGTATGAGTATAATAATCTAATCCTCTAACTAAATTAGTATTAATCTCGTAATCTATATTCATGCTTTTTAAATATTCTTTTACTTTCTCAAAGTGTTCTTTACTATAATCTGTTAGATAATCTATAGTTCTTGGTGCGTTTTTCATGATATCTAAATCACTATCTACTTTACAATCTAATATTCTAAGTGGATTTTTTTTGAATCTTTCTTTACAATCTTCACAAAGTTCATCTAAGTGAGGTCTAAAATATTCTATTAAAGCATTTCTATAATTATTTCTAGATTCATTATCACCTAATGTGTTTATATTTACTTTTATTCCTTTTAAACCAAGTAATTTATATAAATTAACTGGTATACTTATTATTTCAGCATCTAGTAATGGATCTTCGCTTCCAAATGCTTCTACACCAAATTGTGTGAATTGTCTAAATCTACCTGATTGTGGTCTTTCATATCTAAACATTGGTCCCATATACCAAGCTTTTGTTGGTACAGTATGATTTCCATACATTTTATTTTCAATATAACTTCTAACGATACTAGCAGTACCTTCTGGTCTCAGTGTTAAATCTCTATCTCCTCTATCTTTAAAATCATAAGTTTCTTTTGTTACTATGTCTGTTGTTTCAAAAGCACCTCTATGAAATAAATTACTAGATTCAAATATTGGAGTTTCAAAATATTCATAGTTATATTTTTCCATTAATCCTTCGATTAATTCTCTAACATAAAGTAATTTTTTACCATCTTCTCCATATATATCATACGTTCCCTTTGGTTTTTGTATCATTTTTTACCTCCTGTTTTGTTACTTTTTTTATATTTTTAGCTATATCATTTTTATAATATTTATATGTTGTAAGGGCTGTTATTGTAAGTGGGAATGAAATAAATACTCCTAAAAGTCCAAATAGTTTTCCACCTGCAAAAAGAGCAATTATAGTAAATAATGGATGTATTTTATTTGTTTTTCCATATACCGTTGGATTTATTACATAACTATCTACTGAACTTAATATAGCGAAAGTTATGAATGTTCTAATAAGTAAAGCTGGAGATACTACGAATGCGGTAATGGATGCGATTATATTGACACTTATACCTCCAAAAAATGGAATAAGGTTTGCGATTGCGGCAAGGAATCCTAATAATATAGCATTTGGATGACCTATTATTGTATAAGCAAGAGTATATTCTATAAAAGTTATAAACATTATTTGTACAAGTCCGCTTAAAAAATTTCTCATTTGAACATCGAGCGCTTTTACATAACTATAAGTTTTTGCTTTTTTCTTAATAAAGAATTCTTTTATTTCTCTTCTTATATCTTGCATATCTATTAAAAAATAAATGAAAGCTGCAAATATTATAAATAGTTTTGAAACAAGTCCTATTGATGTATCTATTATGTTGATTGCTCCATTTGATACATAAGTACCAAAGTTACTTAGTATACCTTTAAATGCACCTTCTAAGTTTGATTCAAGTCCAGAAATATTTAAATCGAAATTTTTTTCTTCTATTGATTTTATAAATTCAATTATGTTGTTAAATAAACTTGTCAATTGTCCAAACATTACTGTTGATATTAAATATATAACAAAACTTGCAAGGAGTAAAATACAAACAAGTATTATTGTTACACCTAACCATTTAGGAATTTTTTTTTCTAACATTTTTTCTAGGAATGGATATAGTGCATAAGCTATACCGAATGCGAATAGAAATGGTAGAATTATTTCAAAAATTTTACCTACTATACCAATCCATAAGTTCCCTGTTTTATAAACAAAGAAAACTATTAAAGCAATTAAAGCTAAATTTATTAATTTATAATTTATTTTATTCTTTAACATATTATCCTCTACTTTCTAAAATTATTGTAATTGGTCCATCATTAGTAATATTTACTTTCATATCTTCACCAAATATACCTGTTTCAACATGAACATACTCTTTTAATTTATTATTAAATTCATCATATAGTTTTGATGCTTCTTCACTTTTCATAGCTTTTATATAACTAGGTCTATTTCCTTTTTGAGTATCTGCATATAGTGTGAATTGTGAAATACTAAGTATACTTCCATTTATATCAAGTATTGATTTATTCATTATACCATATTCATCATCAAATATTCTTAAATTTATTATTTTTTTTACAATATAATCTATGTCACTACTTGTATCGGTAGTTGTAAAACCTACAAGTATTACAAGTCCATTATTAATAGAACCTACTTGTTTTTTATTTACACTTACGCTTGATTTTAAACTTCTTTGTACTATTACTTTCATTTTTTCACTCTTTTTTATTTTATAATTCTTTCTACTTTAATTATACTATCTAATATTTCTAAATCTCTAATAAATTTATCTAACTTTTCTTTATTTTGTACTAATATAGATATATCAAATAGAAAATCCTCAGTTGTATTTATTGTATTTATACTTTGTACTGTTATATCTTGAGTAGATGTTTTAGCTACTATATCCATGAGTACGTTTTTATTGTTGTTAGCTCTTACTAATATATTAGTTAAATATTTTTTATCTACGTTATCGTTCCATTTTACATCGATTAATCTTTCTTCTATATCACTTATATTAGGACAATTATTTCTATGTACGCTTATACCATTTCCTTTAGTAATATATCCTACTATATTATCACCTTTTATAGGTTTACAACAAGCTGCTATATTAACTTTTATTTGATCAATTCCTTCTACTATTATATCATCTTTAATATTTATATCAACATGATCATTTGAATTTACTTTAGAAAGTATTATTTCTTCTTTAGTTAATTCTTGATTTTGTAATATATTTATAACTGAAAGTGGACTATATTTATTACTTCCTATACCTATATATAATTCATTTATATCTCCTATATTTAATTCATTTAATATTTTAGATATATTTTCTTCTTTAAAAAATTCTACATTTGATATTTTTTTTCGTTTGAGTGCTTTTAAAAGTAGTTCTTCACCCTTTTTTAAGTTTTCTTCTTTATCTATTCTATTAAAATATGCTTTTATTTTATTTTTTGCTTGTGATGTATAGGCCATATTTAACCACTCTCTTGATGGAGTAGCTGTTTTACTTGTATTAATTTTAATTATGTCATTATCTTGTAATTTATAATCAAGCGGTTCTATATTACCATTTATAATTGCACCTACAGTTGAATCTCCTACTTTTGTATGTACTTTATATGCAAAATCTATAGGTGTTGAACCAAGTGGAAGTTCTATTATATCTCCTTTGGGTGTAAATACATATATAATTTTTTTTAATATTTCTTCTTTTACACTATTTACGAAAATTTCATCATTTGATTCTTCGTTTGATAATTCCATTATAGATCTAAAGAATTGTAATTTTTCTTCCATTGCGGATTGTAGCACTGCTTTACCTTTTTCTTTATAAGCCCAGTGACTTGCAACACCATGTTCTGCTAAATCATCCATTTCATAAGTTCTTATTTGTATTTCGTAAAGTTGTCCATTTTCACCAAATACTGTTGTATGCAATGATTGATATCCATTTTCTTTAGGCATTGCAATATAATCTTTAAATCTTTTTGGAATAGGTCTATATTTAGAATGTATAATACCTAATGTTTGATAACAACATGCTTCTGTATCTACAAAAATTCTAAGTGCATTTAAATCATATATATCACTAAATCTTCTACCAGTGTCAAGTTTTTTATAAATACTATAAATACTTTTTGCTCTACCTTTTATTTTATGTTTTATTCCATGACTATTTAAAAGTTTTATTAAAGCATCTTTCATAAGTTCTACATTTGAATTTCTCTCTACTTTAGTTTGATTTAACTTTTCAACTATGGAAAAATATACATCTGGTTTTGAGTATCTAAGTGATAAATCTTCTAATTCACTTTTAATTTTATTCATTCCAAGTCTATGTGCGATTGGTACAAGTATTTCAAGTGTTTCAATTGCATTTTCTTTTTGTTTTTTTTCACTCAATATCCAAAGTGTTCTCATATTGTGAAGCCTATCTGCAAGTTTTATTGTTATTACTCTAACATCTTCTGTAATACCTACTATAATTTTTCTTTGATTAGCAAGCATTGCTTCATTATCGGAACTACTAAAGTTTAATTTATTTATTTTAGTTACTCCATCAACTAGGTTTGCTATTTCAAGTCCAAATTCTTCTTCTAATTCTTTTTTTGTAACGTCACATTCTTTCATTGTATCGTGAAGGAGTGCTGCTGATATTGTCTGATAGTCAGCATTTATATCTGATAAAATATACGCAACATTTAGTGGGTGTGTTATATAATCTTCACCTGTATGTCTTTTTTGAAAAGCATGTTTTTCTTTTGCAAACTCATATGCATGTTTTATTACATTTTTATCTTCTTCATTAAATATATATGTTGATACTTTATCATATAATTCTTCAAATGATATATTAGGCTTATCTTTTCTCATGTAAATCACCATTAATATTATATCATGATTTTTAATTCATTAAAAGAAAAAAGATTGAAAAATCAATCTATAATATTATACATAATACAAAGAAAGCGACACCTAAAACTATAGTTGTATATGTTATAAATAGTTCTCCTCCTCTTTCTTTTCTATTTTTAAATAAATCTTCATTACCACCTGTAATAATAGAAGAAGCACCTTCTGCTTTTCCACTTTGTAGTAATACTATACCTATTATCAATATTGATACTATTATTAATACAGTTGTCATATATTCCTCCTACTTGTTATAATTTATCATAAAATATTTAATAAATCAAGATTTATCTATAATATATATAGTTTTATTATCTAAATTTATATTTTCTATTATCTTTTGTGCATCTTTTATATTTAATTCATCTATTTTTTTATAGTCATCTAATATTACTTTATTATAATTCATAATGTTACTCATTATTTTATTATTAATTGAATATATATTGTCGCTTCTATATATACAATTACTCTTTCTAACTTTCTTCTTTCTTTCTAATTCTTCTTTTGTTATACTTAAATCTTTTAATGATTCTTCTATTTGTTTTAAAACTTGTTCTTTTTCTTTTGATTCAAACATTATAATAGCAAGTATATGTTTATTAGTATTTATTAGAGTAATGTCTAAATCGTGAGTTATTAAATTTTGTTTTTGTAAATTTTCATTTAATAAAGATGTTCTACCTAATTTTAAATCTAGTATTGTTCCTAAATATGTTTTTATATCATTTATGTTATAGTTTAATTTAGAACAATCTATTTTATATCCTATAGCTACTTTAGGTATTTCTATATCCATATTTATTTGTTCTTTTTCTTTTTCTACTTTATTTGGTTCATCATATTCTTTTATTTTTACTTTATTAAATTTAGGAAATTTTTTCTTTTCTTGATTTATTTTTACAATTTCTATTACCTCTTCAGGATTGACATTACCTGTTATTACTAAAAACATATTAGCGGGGTGATAAAAGGTGTTGTAACAATTATATAAATCTTCTTTTGTTATCTTTCTTACATCTTTTATTGTACCAGCTATTGGATATTTTATTGGATGTTTAATAAATGAATTATATATTATACCATTATACATTTTAAAAAATGGATCATCTTCATACATTTTTATTTCTTGCTCTATTATTCCTTTTTCTTTTTCTACATTTTCATCTGTGAAATATGGATCTTGAACATAATCGAGTAAATAATTTAAATTTTCATTAAAAGAATTTGAACCACTAAAAAGATATGTAGTTTTGTAATTTGATGTGTTTGCGTTTGCATCGCACCCTCTTTCAGAATAAAATGTAAATGGATCTATTTCATCTTTTTGTTCAAACATTTTGTGCTCCAAAAAGTGAGCAACACCTAGTGGTACTTTTATCATTTTCTTTTCACCATTTGGAACAAATTCATCGTAAACTGAACCAAATTTTGTTGAAAATGTAGCATATATACCATTTACATTTTCTTTAGGTATTACATATATAGTAAGTCCATTTTCAAGTGTTTCACTTGTTAATACTAAATCTAATTTTTCTAACTTACTCTTCTCCATTTGTTTCACCCTCTAATAAATATATTATATCTAAATGTATTTTCTTTGCTAAATTCATAACATCTTTTTTAGTTACTTTATTTATTTTTAAAAATCTAGTATCAATATCATCACTATTTAAATATTCTATACCTGCATATAAACTAATTAAACTTTCAGGATCATCTTCCAATTCTTTTAAACTATTTACATATGTTATTTTTGCTTTTATTATATCGTCATTTGAAAATTTACCTTTTTTCATATTGTATACTTCTCTTTTTATAAGAGATAATGTTTTCTTTAAATCTTCTTTATTTATTCCAGCATTTATAGTCAATATACTATTTAATGGAACTCCAACTGAAGATATGTAGTAGCACAAACTATTTTTTTCTCTTACATTTTTAAATAATTTTGAATCTGGTCCACCACCTAATATATATGAATATACATTTAAAACATATCTTAATTCAAAATCACTCATTTTATCTATTTTATAACCTAATACTAATTTACTTTGATTTATTTTTTGTTTTTCTATTATTGTTTTAGGTAAAAATCTAGTTCTTCTTGCTTTTATAAAATGTGATTCACTTGGTTTTTTTAAAGTTTTTATATTTGAAAAATTATCTTCTATTACTTTTTTTATGTGTCTTTCATTTACATTTCCTATAACAAATATATCTATGATATCACTGTTTAGTATTGTAGTATAGTATTTATATAAATCTTTACTATTTAATTTTTCTAAATCTTCTATATATCCACAACTCCTATATGAAATTATAGAATCTGGTTCCATGTTTTCTAAACATCTAGTTTTACTATATTTATCAGGATTTTCTTTACTAGACATTATATCATCTTTAAGTAAGTTATAAGCTAATTTAAAACTATCTTCATTAAATTTAATCCCTGTTCTTGTTTTTTCTATATTAGGATTAAAAATTAAATCTGATAAAAATTTTATGGATTTATCAAGCATTCCTTTTTCTGTATATTCTTCATTTAAGAATGTAATATCAAATCCCATTACATTATATTTTCCTGATATATAATTCATACCTCTATAATATAAGTCATATAAGTTTTCAGTTTCAATTGTCATAAGTCTTTTAGTACCTAATTTTTCTGTTGAATCACATAACATATTTATTATCATATTTCTTTTTGTTATTTCTTCTTTATTTACTTTTCTTTTAAAATTTATTTTAACTGTAACTGTTTTAAATTTATCAGTTTTAATTATGTGTAAATTATATGAATATGAACTTATTTTTTTGTACTTCATTATTTCACCTCTCATAATAAAGTAAAGTATTTTAATACAAAACTTTATAAATTTTTTTGTTAATTTTTTATAGTTTTATTGCTGATTCGAGCGCTAGTTCTATCATCTCATTAAAATTTGTTTGTCTCTCTTCGGGTGTTGTTTCTTCTTTTGTTTCTAAATTATCAGATATTGTAAGTAAACATGAAGCTTGTTTACCTAATTTGCTTGCTATAAATAAAAGTCCAAATGATTCCATTTCAGCACATAAACATTTTTTATTGTTATATAAATCTTTTATGTCTACATCGCTATAAAATACATCTGTTGAATAAACTCTTCCCTCTATTATATTATTATTAACCTCTTTTATTTTATTATTTATATATTCACTTGATTTTATAATATTTTCATTATATCCTTGTACTTTTGCAAAACTAGAATCTGAGTATGATTCAGTAACTAATATTATATCATATAAATTTAAATTTTTAGTATAAGCTCCTGCTGAACCTATTCTAATTATATTTTCTACATCGTAAAATTTATATAGTTCATATGAATAGATACCTATACTAGGTATTCCCATACCACTTGACATTACTGTTATTTCTTTATTTTTATATTTTCCAGTGTAAGCATACATTCCTCTTACACTATTTACAAGTTTAGCATCTTTTAAATAATGGCTTGCTATATATTTAGCGCGCATAGGATCTCCTGGCATAAGTACTGTTTTTGCTATTTCACCTTTTTTTGCTTCGTTATGTGGTGTCATTAAATCATTCCCTTCTTATAAAATTATTATATCATGAAAAGAAAAAAAAGATAATATATTTATCTTTTTTATTGCCCTTTTTGTAGTCTATATGTGGCAACACTATTATTATGTATAAAATTTTTATTTATATTCTTGTTTTTTAGTATTAATTGCTATACCTATTACTAATATATAAGATATTATATATGTAATTAACATAAGTATTACTATATTAGATAAGCTTCCATAAAATATATCATAATTTGAAAAATGTGTTACCCAAAATGAATATATTTGAACTACTATAATTGAAGATATTGTAGCAAATATTGCTCCTTTTGTTGTATCTTTACTCATTATTTTAGAATCTGGTGCGATTGTATATATAAGTTTTAAATTAAAATATATTACAAATATTGAAAATGGCCATTTTAATATTATAAATAAAGAATATATTAATTTTACTAAACCTTTATCAGATATTTTTGATAGTAGTAAGTTAAGTAAATAATTTCCAAATCCTATAAATCCTAACATAAATATAAATAATAGTATTATGAGTATTATAAGAAAAATTGATTTAACTCTTCTTTTTATATAATCATCATTTTTAAATCCATATAAGTTATTACTTACAAGTATTAATGCGTGTGAGCCATTACTTGCAAGGAAAAAACCTATAAGCATAAATATTGCAATATTCATATCGAAACCTTTTCCTTGTATAAAAGAATTAAGTATTTCTGATATGTTATTTGGAAATGTTGATGAAATTACGTTAACTACTGAATTTACATTTACCCCTAATCCATGTGCGATAACGCCAATTAATGTAAGTATTGGAAATATCGAAAGTACCAAAAAGAAAGCTAAATTACCTGGTAAATACGCCATACTCGGACTCATCATTATTTTTAATAATTTCTTTAAATATATTTTAAATTTTTGCATTTATTCCTACTTTTCTTTTATATGTATTAATCCTTTTGAAACCTCTTCTAATGCTTTTCCTATATTTTTTGTTGATTTATATTCACTTAATTGATAATACTCTGTTTCGTCCATTTCTTTAACTCTTTTTGAAACGATATTAACAAGTAAAAATTTTGATCCTACTTGATTAAGTAATTTATCTATTGATGGATATATCATAATTTTCCCTCCTCTATTATTTATAGAATATAATATATTATTATTTTATTCAAGTATTTTACTAAAATTTGACATTTCTTTTACATTATTTAATTATATCTAATATTAAATTTGGCTTTTTTTCTAATGTTTCATCTATTCTAAAACATTCTAGTATTTCATTTACATTCGCACTTTTTTCTTTTACATATACTTTTAAAAGTTCTTCATCTTTTTCTACGAAATCTCCTACTTTTTTATTAAGTACAAGACCAACTTCATAATCAATTTTATCGTCAAGTGTATTTCTTCCTGCACCTAAATTTTTTGCTATCTCACCTAAATGAAGCGCATCTATATGATTAATGTACCCAGTTTTTTTACTTTTTATAGAATAAGATTTATTAGTAGTTTTAAGTTTATTTATATCTCCACCTTGTGCGTTTACTAATTCTATAAATTTATTATATGCTTCTCCATTATTTAATTGTTTAAATAATAATTCTTGTGCTTCACTATTTTGTATTTTTTTAAGTGCGCCTATTATTATTGAAGAAAGTGTAATTACTACCTCAAGTAAATCACTTGGGCCATTACCTTTTAGAGTATCTATAGCTTCTTTTACCTCAAGAGAATTTCCTATCGCAAATCCTAAAGGTTCTTCCATGTTTGTAATTAAACATATTGTAGGTTTTCTATAAGATTTACCTATTTTTACCATAGTTTGAGCAAGTTTTCTTGCATCTTCTAAATTTTTCATGAGCGCCCCACTACCTACTTTTACATCTATCATTATAACATCTGCACCACTTGCAAGTTTTTTAGACATTATACTAGATGCGATTAAAGGTATTGATTCTACAGTTCCTGTTACATCTCTTAAAGCATATATTTTCTTATCTGCTGGAACTAAATTACCTGTTTGACCTACTAAGGCTATATTAATATCGTTAACTTGCTTTATAAATTTTTCTTCACTTATTTTTGTATTAAAACCTTTAATTGATTCAAGTTTATCGATAGTTCCGCCTGTATGTCCTAATCCTCTACCACTCATTTTTGCTATTTTAATTCCAAGTGATGCGAGTAATGGTGCGAGAACTAAAGTTACTTTATCTCCAACTCCTCCAGTTGAATGTTTATCGACAATTATTCCATCAACTTTACTTAAATCTATAATATCTCCACTATTTAACATTACATCTGTTAAATCTATTGTTTCTCTATCTGTCATACCATTAAGTACTATTGCCATTAAAAGAGAACTCATTTGATAATCTTTTATAGTAGAATCTAAATATCCATTTACTGCAAAAGCAATTTCTTGACGTGTTAGTTCTTGTTTTAATCTTTTTTTATTTATTATATCTATTATTGTCATATACTTACCACCTATTATAATTATAACACATTTTTTTAGTATATAACAAAAAACTTATCTCATTTGAAACAAGTTTTTTGTTTATATTAACGAATATCTACACTATTATTATATTTTTTTATCGTTGTTGTATTATAGTTTATGTTTTCATCACACCACTCTTTTGTTGGTTCATTTCCTTTCCCAAATATTTCTGTTAAATCTAAAAGCATTACATCATCAAAATAGTATGGATTTTCATTATCAAGTGTAGTGTCTAAAGGTTTTTCTATTCCCAATCTAAAATATACATTACGAGTAAGCTTTGCATTAAAATAAAAACTTGATTTTACCCAATTTGAATTTGAGTTGGTTGATTTACTACCACATGTTATTCCTCCTGTAGCCCAATCAGAAGAATAACATCCAAAAATACACTTAGTTCTAGATTTGCAATAAGATGTACCATAATATATATGGCCTTCAGTGATATTATTTATTAATTTTGTTGCTCCACATCCCCATTGTTCTTCTGAACTTACAATTGGTATAATTTTTAAGCTTTTTTCTCCCGTTACATGCTCATTTGTTGTAAATTCTATTTTTTCTATATTTTCTTTCAGTGAAATGCTAAATTCACCTTTTTCAAAAGACCCATCAGGAAATAAATTATTTATTGTAAAAGTTTCTTCACTAGCTATAGTTGTTATATTTATTTCATTACTTTCACTTATATTTTCTAAACTATCTTTTACTTTTATTTTTTGTTTCCCATTTTGATTATATATACATTCATTTTGATTTTGCCAAGTTGTTCCATCATCACATGAATATTTTATTTCTCCTACACCTGAATCACTAGCTGTTATTTTTATTATTTTTCTATTTGATTGTACATTATCATTTCCTTCTATTTTTTCTATTGTTGGAGCCATATTATCTATATTAGTTATTGCTAGTGATTTTGATATTATTGTCTCTTCTCCATCCATTAATACTGCCGTAAGCGTTCCATTTTTTGCTGATATTGTTGTTGTTACTTTATCTCCATCTACACTTACATCTGCTTCTACAAATTCTCCACTATCCCACCTATATTTATATGTAACATTATCAAGTTTTGGATATGTGATTGTTACTGTTCCTTCTTTTATATATTCATCTTTTGGATTTAATTCTAATTTTATTCCTTCTACTTTTTCTGTACTTACTGTTTTTGTTATTTCTTTTGTTAATCCTACTTTGTTTTTTACTATTACTTTTATTTTATATTCTGTATCTATTTTTAATTTATCAAATGTATATGTATTTTCTTTTATGTTATTTATTTCTTTTTTATATTCTTCGGGTTCCAATATTTGATAACTATAACTTGTTGGTACTCCATCTATTGTTTCTACTGTTACTACTAAACTCCTTGCATTAGTAATTACATTTACGTTTATTTCTAATCTATTAGCTAGTAAATCTTCTACTGTTCCTTTAAGCATGCTTAAATCATCTAGTGTTCCTTCCGCACTATATGTCCCATCGGTTACCTCTTTTAATTCTACTTTACCTTCTTCATTTAAGAATACTTTACCTTTTAGATTTTTAGAATCAAGAGGTAGTTTACTTATATCTATTTCTGTTCCGGGTTCAATATTATTTTGAGCAGCATATAATTCGTATGCGTGTTCTATATTATTTAGACTTATTTTAAATGCTTTATATTTTGAATCGTTTATTACTCCCAAAATTATTGGAGTAGCTATGACCGCTATTATAGCTAATATTACTATTACAGCTAAAAGTTCTATTAGGGTGAACGCCTTTACTTTTCTAGTGTAAAGTACCCCCCCCCTACTCATATTTGTTTGTTTTTTCTCTTTCATATTTTCCATCCTTTCACTCTAATAGAAGCTTTTCTTACTCTTCTATCTATATTAATGATAACACTTAATATAAATTTTTACAAGTATAATTTTATCAAGACAAAAACTACATAAGTTACCTTATGTAGTTGGAACCAATACAACACGGAACGAATCAATACTATTGAATTCATAATCGTGGTAGGCCGCACCTGCGAATACTCCTACTCGAGTATCGTCGTGATAACAACCACCTCGTATAAACCACGGAAGGTCTGAGGAAATAGATATTTTAAAATCACCATACCAACCTGCAGTTTCTGAAAGTGCATGTCCATAACATACTTTTCCACCACATTCCTCTGCTGAAATAGTACTTGTATAACTATCATAGTATTTTGAATCTATTTTTTGTGTGAATTCTGCATAATTTGTAGTTGATGATGAACCCCATGGTAATTTTAAATCTGAATTTACTTGATATGCAGGTTCATAATATGCCATTACATATTCCCATGCTCCTCCACTCATATCATATATTCCTGTTATGTTTCCTGTTGTCGATTGTGCTACATTTATTACATAATTTCCTCCACCTGTTAAATAACTACTATTATCATTTTTTGTAACTTCTTTATTTATCCCATATTTGCTTTGTGATAAATATGCTGCTGCTCCCCATTCACTATTCTTCATCATATGTAAATCTCCAGGTATATTTAATTTTTTATCCATTGATTGTGTTGCATAAAAGAAATTTGATATATTATTATATCTTAATGATTCCATATTTGGTAATATTCTAAGTCCATCTGCATTCGTACAATTTTTATCACTACAACCTAAATTATTAACATCTCTAGATACAGATAACGTTGTATGACTTGTTTCAAACTTTCCTACCCATATTCCTGATAATTCTTCTGTTCCAAATGTAAATGCTGGATGTACTCTATATCCACTACTATTTGCATTTTCATATACTACATCTT
>CANQIV010000007.1 GCA_947624135.1 uncultured Bacilli bacterium
TATTTTATACTATATCAGATTAAAAAAAAAGCCCAAGGGGCTTTCAATGAAAAATTTATTTTTCATTTTTCTTGTCATTTTAATAGAAAAATAAAATTTTTTCCAATTTTCCATTTTTAATGAACTAGTAAAAATATAATTTAAATTTAAATATTGAATTTTTAAAGTAAATGATAATAATATAAAGAGTAATAAATAAAAAGTAAAGGTACAAACTGAATTTTATATCAAGATTATACTTGAAAAAAACTATATTAAGTGATATTATTAGTATAGATAGAAGAGTAATAAAAAGCTTCTATTAGAGTGAAAGGAATGGAAATATGAAAGAATTAAAACAAGCAAATATGAGTAGGGGGGGGGGTACTTTACAGTAGAAAAGTAAAGGCATTCACCCTAATAGAACTTTTAGCTGTAATAGTAATATTAGCTATAATAGCGGTAATAGCTACTCCAATAATACTAGGAGTAATAAACGATTCAAAATATAAAGCATTTAAATTAAGTTTAGGAAATATAGAACACGCATATGAATTATATGCTGCTCAAAATAATATCGAACCTGGAACAGAGATAGATATAGAAGATTTACCTCTAGATTCTAAAAATCTAAAAGGAAAAGTATTTCTAAATACAGATGGAAAAGTAGAGTTAAAAGAAGTAACAGATGGAACATATAGTGCGGAAGGAACACTAGATGATTTAAGCATGCTTAAAGGAACAGTCGAAGATTTACTAGCGAATAGATTAGAAATAAACGTAAATGTAATTACTAATGCAAGGAGTCTAGTAGTAACAGTAGAAACAATAGATGGAGTACCAACAAGCTATAGTTATCAAATATTAGAACCCGAAGAATATAAAAAAGAAATAAATAACATAAAAGAAAATACATATACATTTGATAAATTAAAAATAGATACAGAATATAAAATAAAAGTAATAGTAAAGAATAAAGCAGGATTAACAAAAGAGATAACAAGAATAGTAAGAACAGAAAAAGTAGATGATATAAAATTAGAATTAAATCCAAAAGATGAATATATAAAAGAAGGAACAGTAACAATCACATATCCAAAACTTGATAATGTTACATATAGATATAAATGGGACGAAGAAGATTTTACTGTAGTATCAGAACAAACAATAACAATACCAGCAAAAAATGGAACACTTAAAGTTGAAATAGTAGATGGAGAAGAAAAAATATTATGGAACTCATTAACAATAAATAACATAGATACTTTAGGACCAACATATACAAAAGAAATAAATATGAGTAATGTAACAATAAAAGCGACTGATGATAAAAGTGGATTACATGCAACAGCATATAGCTGTGATGGAACATGGCAATCATCAAATATTTGTAAGTTTACAGTAGCAGGAAATCATACAATAAATGTAAGAGATGCATTAGAAAATGAAGGAACTGCAGAAACAATAAATATAAAAGATGCACCAGTACTTGGGAATTTAATACCAGTAGAATATAAGAATAATAATTGGGTAGTAGCAGATACATCTAAAGAATGGTATAACTATTCAACAAAACAATGGGCAAATGCAGTATTATTAAGAACAGGAGTAAGTAAATCTAAAGGTCAAACAGTAACTGTAACTGGAAGTAATCCGGAAGCAATAGCAATGTTTGTATGGATACCAAGATATGAATATAAAATAACAAGTCAATATAATATAGATATTAATTTTATACCTATAAGTACAACATATACAGATGCAAATAGTAGTGGATATAGAGTACACCCAGCATTTACATTTGATTCACAAGAATTAAGTGGTATATGGGTAGGAAAATTTGAAACAAGTCATATAACTTTATCTGCATCAACAGAAAATAATAACCTACAATGTAGTAATAATAACTGTGCAAATGCAGATGGACTTAGAATACTACCAAATGTATCATCACTAAGATACAATAATATATCAAATTCATTCTATGCAATCCAATCAATGGATAATAGATTAAAATTATCTGGAGATTTACACCAAATGAAAAATGGTGAATGGGGAGCAGTAGCATATTTAGCACAAAGTAAATATGGAATAAATAAGGAAATTGAAATAAATGATAGTAGTACATATTTAACAGGTGATGGAGATTACATAACAAATGTAAATCAATCAACAACAGGAAATATAACAGGAATATATGATATGAGTGGAGGAGCATGGGAAAGAGTAATGGCTTATTACGAGCCAGCATATAACACAACACCAGATTTAAAATTACCATGGGGTTCAAAGAATGATACGAATTATGCAGGATTTACTGCACAAATACCATCAAAATATTATGATAGTTACACAAGTACAACATCAGCAAAAGCATGTAATGGAAAAGAATGTTATGGACATGCACTTTCAGAAACCGCAGGTTGGTATGGAGATTATAGTTACTTTGTTTCTTCTGCGGTACCTTGGGTCTCACGTGGAGGTTGCTTTGCCGACGCTGCTAGTGCAGGTGTGTTCGCGAATTACTACCACTGGGGCAATCCGGACGGAAACCTTTCGTTCCACGCTGTATTAACTCCAACTGCATAAGATAAAACTTATATAATTTTATTCATAAATTAATTATAAAATTTAAAATTAATGGAATCTGTGTCAACAACACAGATTCCTTTTAAAATAAAAAAAGACTATTTGTCTTTCTTTAGTATATATCTTACTGGTTTAGAATTTCTATATAGTCCATATAAAACATTATTTGTAATAAGTTCTAAATCACCAATATATTCAATACATCTTGCATTAAAACTTAATTTAAATTCATTTAATCCATTATATTTACTATTTACACTAGGATTAGTCATACCACCTAAATTAAATCTTTTATATTTTTCTTTAGAATATTTTTCAATTAATTTCCAAGTCATTAGGTGTTTAGCATTTAATCTTTTAAAATCCTTATTATATCCATCCATAAATACCATTACCTCATCTTTATATTTAGTAATTAACATAGTGGATAAAATGATACCATTTGGATTTTCTTTTAAAAGTTTAGTCGCATACACTAATTCATTTTTTAATTCATTAAGTTTATTTTCTTCAGTTATTTTATTGTTTATAATTTTTTCGTTGTTTTTATTAATATTTTTAAATAATTTGTTGTTTATTTTGTTGCACACCGTTAATTGCTTTTGATATTTTTTTTGAATATTCATAAGATATGCATTTGTATCCAAAATAGCATAGTAATAATCAATCATATTTCTTTTTGAAAAATATTGAATTACATTTTTAAAATATTCCTTATCTCTTGGATACTTATTTTTTACTTCGTCATATAAATAATCTATATTAGAAATATCAGTTTTAACAATTCTAACTCCATTTTTATCCGCACTTTTAACTTTATTTTTAAAATTTTTATTCATATTACCAAATAAAGTTGTTATAGGTTTATCTAAATCTATAATAGCGTTATATCTAGGTTTAAAAGCTTCAAATAAATTGTTAAATCCTAAATGATAATATCCTAAACTTTTAAGAAATTCCATTTGTTCATTGAAATTTGGATTGTAATTTGTTTGATTAGTTGTATAATCATATGAACTTTTTATAATCATTGGATTAATTTTGATAGCCATTATTTTTTTCTTGTTTAAATATTCTTTTACAAGTTTAGTAAAAGTTTCAACAAGTAATTTATTATTATAATCGATTAAAAATCCTTTAGGTGCATATGCATATTTAAAAATTTGCTCTTTTTCAATTAAAATTAAACTAGCTGCTTTAATTTCATTTTCATCAATTAATCCTAAAAATAATGATGTATAGTTTTGTGAATTCATAATTAAACCATATTCACTAGTTTGATATATAGATGAATCTATAAAGTTATCAGTAAAACTATTAAATTCATCACTTGTAAGCTCTTTTATATACATTTTACCACCCACACATTCAATATTAAAATTATATTACAAAATAGTAAAAAAGTAAACAAAAAAAGGAATTAATCCTTCCTTGCGTAGCTATCGCACATTGTACTGGTTTTAGTCTTTTCATTATTACAATTACAAACTTTTATTTCATTTAATATACAACACTCATCATCACAATCACAATGTCTACAGTCATACACATCACATTTAATTTTTTGCTCTTTTTTCATAATCTCACCAATAATAGTATTAACTAAAAAATTAAAATCATACAATTAATAGGTGATATTATGAAAATAGGTATACCAAGGAGTTTTCATTATTATTATTTTAAAGATTTATGGATAACGTTTTTTGAAAATTTAAATATCGATGTAGTAATAAGCCCTGAAACTAATAAGGAGATAATAGATTTAGGATTAAAATATTCAACTGATGAAATGTGTCTATCATTAAAAAATTATATAGGACATATAGCGTATTTAAAAGATAAATGTGATTATATATTAATTCCTAGAATAGATAATTATGGAATTAATAATCAAACTTGTACGAATTTTTTAGCTATATATGATATTATAAGTAATTTATTTAATATAAAAATATTAAATTATAATATAAATTTAAGAAATAAAGAAACAGAATTAAATGGATTTATACATATTGGTAAAATACTAAATATAAATAAAAGTAGTGTGATTAAAGCGTATAAGAGCGCGAAAGAAGAAGAGGAAAGAGTAAAAAATTTAAATATAAAAAATAATATAGATAAATTAAAAAGTAAAAAATTGAAAATATTATTAATAGGTCATCAATATAATATTCAAGATAAGCTAATAGGAAAACCAATTATAAATATGTTAAATGATATGGATGTTCAAATAATAAATAGTTCTATGTTTCCTAAAAATGATGAATATAAAAAGTATACAAAAGGATTATATTGGAAATATAATAAAGAAAACATGTATGGATTAAAATATATAGATAAAATAAATGGAATAATATTTTTATCAAGTTTTCCATGTGGACCAGATAGTTTAGTTAATGAATTAGTAATGAGAAAAATTAATATTCCATATATAAATTTAATAATAGATGATATAAGTTTTAATGGCGGGATTGAAACTAGATTAGAAAGTTTTATCGATATAGTAAAAGTTAATAATTAGTAAAAAATTATTAATTTTTTTTAGTTTAAACACTTAAAATATTTAATAATTAGTCTATCTTTTTTATTATTATTTTGATATAATTATTATGATAGAGTGTGGTGCTTATGAATAATAAAGGTCAAGCTTTAGTTGAATTTATAATAATTTTTCCTATATTGTTATTAATACTTATATCAATTATTGATCTTGGAAATATAATACATAAAAAATATGTGTTAGAAAATGATTTAGATAATATAGTAAGCATGTATAATTCAAATGATTATAATGAAATAAATGACTATGTATCTTTAAAAGAAATAAAAATAGATTATGAAACTGAAGATAAATTCCTTACAATAAATATAAGTAAAAATGTCAATATATTTTCTCCTATATTGATAGGTATATGGGGTAAAGATAAAAAAATAGAAACAAGTAGGAGTATATACATAAATGAATAACAAAGGACAAGTACTTGTAATATTTATTTTATTCATACCAATATTTGTACTTGCATTCACACTTATAGTAGATATAGGAAATATGTATATAGAAAAAAGAAGCATTACTAATAATTTAAAATATGCAGTGGAGTATTCCAAAAAAAATAATGTAGATGTAGATGAAATACTAAATAAGAATTTAGATAATATAAAAATTGATTATGATAATGATAAAATAAAAATATCTAAAAAATATAATGGCGTATTTATAAAAAAAGATATAATTGTAAAGATGAAAAGGTGATATTATGGCGTTAAATAAAGCAAAAATAATTTTAGTTACATCAGTAAGTGGTGGGGTAGGTAAAACCACTACAGTACTTAATTTAGCAGGTGTTTTATCTAACTTAAACAAAAAAGTTTTAATAATTGACTTAGACCTTTCATCAGGTGATATAGCTCCTATGCTTAATGTAAAATATGATAAAGATATATATAACTTATATGAAGATTTAAATAATAATAAATTTAATAATTTAGATGATTATACATTTAAATATAACGATAATATTAGTTTAATTCCTTCATTAAAAGACCCTAGATTCGCACACAAAATAAGTGGAAAAATACTTGAGGTTATACTATATAAAGCTAGTATGAAATACGATTTAATACTTATAGATACATCTCATGTACTTACTAGTATAAATTTATTTGCGCTTGATTACAGTGATGAAATATTATATGTAATAAATAATTCTTCAATGAATTTAAAAAATATGAAATCAATGGTATCAATATTAAATAATATGGATAAAAAAAATTACAAAATAATACTTAACAATTCTAATGATAAAAATAAAAATTATTATGATAAATACGATATAAAGAATATAATAAATAAAAATGTAAGTTATATAATACCAAGTAGTTTCTATCAAAAAAATATAGATAAATATATTATAGAAGGTAAAATTTTAACACTCGATAAAAATATATTAAAAAAAGAAAAACAAACTATTAAAATATTTAATTTAATAATATCAGATATACTAAAAGAAGGTAAGGTGGATTGATATGTCAAAATCTTTCATAGAAGAGTTTGAGGTAGAAGAAAAAGAAAACGAATATACAGATATCTCTGATTATGAAACATTTTCAAATAAAGAATTGTTAGATGAACTTAGAACAAAAATTATTCAAAGTATAATAGATAATAAAAAAGATAATATAAATTCAAACTACATAAATAAAGAAATAGATAAAGTACTTTTAGGATATGATTTAAGCATAGTAGAAAGAAATTATATAAATAATTTAATAGAAAATGAAATAAATGGTTTTGGTCCCCTTACAGAACTTTTAGAAGATCCAAGCATTACCGAAATAATGGTTAATGGTACAAATGAAATATATATAGAACTAGAAGGAAAAATAATAAAAGATGATAGTGTTTCTTTTATAAATGATGAACATATAATAAGAACAACCCAAAGGCTTATTCAACCAATAGGAAAAACAATAGATACGACAAATCCTATGGTAGATGCTAGACTTTCAGATGGTTCTAGATTAAATGCTATAATCCCACCACTTAGTTTAAAAGGACCTGTACTTACTATTCGTAAGTTTAGAAATGAACTTGAAAGTATAGATGATTTTTTAAGAACTGGAACACTTACTCCATATATGGCAAGATTTATCGATGCATGTGTTAAAAGTAAGATGAACATAATAGTATGTGGCGGAACAGGAAGTGGAAAAACAACTCTTTTAAACGTAATGTCATCATTTATTACAGATGATGAGAGAATAATAACTATAGAAGATGCAGCTGAATTAAAGTTAGAGCAACAACATGTTATTTCACTTGAAACAAGAGGTACAAACTATGAGGGAACAGGCGAGGTAACAATAAGAGATTTAGTTATAAATTCGCTTCGTATGAGGCCAGATAGAATAATAGTTGGAGAGGTACGTGGCAAAGAAGCCTTTGATATGCTTCAAGCAATGAATACAGGACATGAAGGTAGTATGACTACGCTTCACGCTAATGGTCCTAAAGATGCTTTAAATAGGCTTGAAACAATGGTGCTTATGGCAGTAGAAATACCAATTAAAGCAATAAGAGAATATATAGAAAATGCAATAGATATAGTAATAAATATATCAAGACTTACAGATGGTAAGAGAAAAGTAACAAGCATATGTGAAGTAGTAGGATTTAATAATGATGAAATAAAATTAAATGAAATTTTTGCATTTAATCAAACTGGTGTAAAAAAAGATGGAGAAGTAATAGGTGAATTTGTTTTTAATAAAGCAACGTCAAAAATATATGATAGATTAAAATCACGTGGAATAACTGATTTAAGTGATATGTTTGAGTGAGGTGAGTAAATGAAGGAGTTAAGTATAGATAGTGTTGAAATTACAAATGAAGATATATTAGTTACTTATACTCCTTCAGAGAATGTAACTAGTTATTATTACATTATAGAAAAAGATGGTATAAAAGGAAATCCAATTTACGTAAATTCAAATATAGAATCAAATATTACCTTAACAGATACTGGTACATACAAACTAGAAATAACAAGTATTAATAGATTAGGTATAAAAAATACAATAACAGGTAATTATAAAATAGATAAAGAACCTCCAATATTAAATATTCAAAATAAAACATTAAAAATAAAAACAAACGAAAAAGTAGATTATTTAAACGGTGTAACAGCTAGTGATATAAATGATGGAGATTTAAAAGAAAATATAAAAACAAATATAGATGAATTAGACTTTACAGTTCCTGGAATAAAAACTATAGAATATAGTGTAAAAGATAAAGCAGGTAATGAAACAACTATGAGTGCTTATGTAACTGTTATTAAAAATAATGATAATTTAATAAGAACATTTCAACTTGGTATAGTTATAATAGTTTTATGTTTTACAATATTTTTAATAAAATATATAAGAAGCATAAAATTAGAAAAAAGATTTTCAAAATATACAATTAATTCATCAAAAAATAAATCGATTTCACTTTTTGATAATTTATATTTATTTTATTTAAAATATATAGATAAATTAAGTAAATTACTAAGTAAATCTTCCTTAATTAACAATATGTCTAAAAAATATGAAAAATATGAATGCATATTTGAAAATTATGATAGTATTCATTTTATGTCTAGAAAAGTAGTATTAGGATTTATATATATATTAATAGTTTTAGTAATTAAATTAGTAGCTTCTAAATTACTTGGTGTGGTAGAAATATTAATTTTGTTTATATTAGGTTTTTACTCATTAGATATACTATATGCGATAAAGTATGCTAAACATAAAAAGAAAATAGAAAATGATATGTTGAGCGCTATAACTCTTATGAATAATGCATTTAAAGCAGGTAAAAGTATATTACAAGCAGTAGAAGTAGTATCAAGACAATTAAATGGACCTATATCAAAAGAATTTAAAAAAATAGAACAAGAAATTTCATATGGAATAGATGTTGATATAGCATTCAAAAGATTTAAAGATAGAATAAAAATAAAAGAAGCAGTATATTTATCATCTAGTTTATCTGTACTAAACAAAACAGGTGGTAATATAATAAAAGTATTCGATACAATAGAAAAAAATGTATATAATAGAAAAAAATTACAAAATGAATTAAAAACTTTGACAAGTAGTTCAAAATTAATTACGTATGTATTGATATTTGTTCCAATTATATTTATAATATTTATAGGTATTATAAATATAGGTTATTTTAAACCATTGTTTACAAATCCATTGGGTATAATTTTAATAGCAATCATGCTTATAATTTATATTACTTATATTATAGTTGTTAGAAAAATAATGAAAGTAAAGGTGTAATTATATGCAAAGTATTATTAGAAAAATATTTAGAGAAAAAGAAATAAAAAATATAGATAAAAAAATAATTATGCTAGGTCAAAATAGAAAAATTAAATTTAATTCAGTAGAATTTATGAGTGCTAGAATAATCACAACTATAATACTTGTAATAATTATGATTATATTTTCAAACAATTATTATGTTATACCTTTTGTAGCAATCATTTATTATAATTTATTTTATTATATTTTTATTACTAATGAATTAAATAAAAGAACAAGAAAATTAGAAAAAGAAGCTCTTACATTTTTTGAAATTTTAACACTCACTTTAGAATCTGGAAGAAATCTAGAAAATTCTATAGAAATAACAGTAAAAAATGTAGATGGAGAATTATCTGATGAGTTTGCAAAATCATTGATGGAAGTAAAATACGGAAAATCATTAATAGAAGCTTTAAATGATTTAAAATTAAGAATTCCATCTGATACGATAAACAATATTATATTAAATATTACTGAAACAAGTATGTTTGGAAATAGTATTGTTCATTCGATGAATACACAAGTAGATTATTTAAGAGAAAAAGAAATTATGGAAATAAAAGCTCAAATAAATAAGATACCTAATAAAGTAAGCATTATATCTGTTATATTTGTAGTACCGCTTATATTACTTATAATACTTGGACCATTTATTATAGATTTATTATAGAAAGGATGAGTTTATGAAATATTATATGGCTGGAATAAAAGGGGCTGGAATGAGTGCGCTCGCACTACTTTTGTCAGATTTAGGATATGAAATAGTAGGATATGATGATGATAAAAAACATAGATATACTGAAGATAAACTAATCGATAGAGGAATTAAAATATTTAATGAACCTAATAATGAACTAGATAACGATACAGTAGTAATACATTCCATAGCTTTAAATGAAAATCATCCTGAACTTATAAAAGCAAGAGATATGGGACTTAAAACATATGAATATAAAGACATGTTAGGTAAACTAAGTAAAAAATATAAAACGATATGTATAACAGGATGTCATGGAAAAACATCTACCGCATCTATATTAACTCATATAATGAGTGATGTTTGTGGTTCAAATTACATAGTTGGAAATGGTGTAGGACATGGAGATAAACAATCAGATAAATTAATACTTGAAGCAAGTGAATATAAAAGACAATTCTTAACTTTAGAACCAGAATACATAATAATAACTAATATAGAAATGGATCATGCAGATTATTATAAAAATATGGATGATATGATTTCTGCATATCAAGAATTTGCTAATAACGCAAGTAAAATGGTTTTAGCGTGCGGTGATGATTCATATACACATATGCTTCAAGTAAATGCTGGAATATTTTACTATGGTTTAAATGAAGATAATGATATTCAAGCAAGAAATGTTGAATACACTAGTGAAGGAACAAATTTTGACGTATTTGTAGAAGATGAATACTTTGGACATTTTGAATTACCCATATATGGTAAACATATGTTACTTAATATGTTAGCAGTCATAGCTATTTGTTATTATGAAAGAATAGATTTAAAAGAATTATCTAAATCACTTAAAAACTTTGAAGGAATAATAGGTATATTTAAAGAAGAACTTTTTAATAATAATATATTAATAAGTGATTATGCAAATCATCCAACAGAGATAAAATATACAATAAAAGCAGCTAAACAAAAATATCCTAATAAAAAAATTATTACTATTTTTGAGCCATATACTTATTCTAGAGTACAAAAATTTAAAGATGAATTTATAAATGTACTATCACTATCAGATAAAACATATATTATGGATATAAATTATGATAATGAAAATCCACTTGATTATCCAGATTTAAATGCAGAAACAATTATAAAATCACTTAAAAAATCAGAATATATAAAATGTGGAATGTCTGATAAATTATTAAAATATAAAGATGTTGTTATGTTATTTATAGGTAGTAAAGACATTAATTTACTTTTAACAGAGTATAAAAAAGAGGCAAAATAACAAGGAGTGAGATTTGTGAAGAGAAAAAAAAGAGGAATAGGTTTTAAATTAATATTACTTAGTTTATTATTTATTCCTGTAATGCAAGTACTATTTATAATAGGTTGTAATTCAAATTATTTAATTAAAAAACCATTTTTTGTACTAATATGTATAATAAATGTAATTTTATTTATTTGTTTAATATGTGGTCTAAAACTTTATTTTGAATATAAAAATGCATCTAATAGAAGATTAAAAAAATCAGTAAAAAAGTTTCTTACAGTTTTTATGATAATATATGTTTTTGGTTGTGTTTTTTTCACATTGTTATTATATGGCCCAAGTGATAAATTTAAAAATTGGCTTGTAACAACAGCAATGCAGACAATGAATCATCAATATTATTGTAAATGGTTTTATAGTGATAAACAAATAGAGGAAGTACTTAATAATAACTATGTAGAAGAAAGTGGTGAATCAACTGATACATCACTTATACACCAAGAAGATGAAGAAGATAAAGAAATAACTTATGAAAATGAATATGAAGAAGCAGTTTTAAAAAGAGAAAAAGGTGCTAAATACAAAATAATAGAATTAAATGTAAATGGATGCAAAGGATATTTAGCTGTAATATATGATCCATCTAAAGTAAGACTTGCAGTAACAAAAAATTTAGGATATAGTGGACAATTAGTTACAAAAATGGCTGAAGATCATAATGCAATACTTGCAATTAATGGTGGAGGATTTTATGATCCAGGAAATAACAGTGCTGGAGGTACTCCTAATGGTTATACTATTTCATATGGAAAAGTTGTTACAAATGGAGAATATGGAGTTAATACTCAAGCAGGTGGACTTATTGGATTTACAGAAGATAATGTTTTAGTACTTTTAAAAAACAAAACAGCAAAAGAAGCACAAGCTGAAGGTATAAGAGATGCAGTAACTTGGGGACCATTTTTAATAGTTAATGGTAAACCATCATTCATAAAAGGTAATGGTGGTTGGGGTTATGCAGCAAGGAGTGCTATAGGACAAAGAGCTGATGGAATAGTATTATTGCTTGCAATTAATTCTAATTCAACTAGAACTAAAGGAGCAGATATGGTTGATTTAACTGAAATCATGCAAAATTATGGAGCAATTAATGCAGCTAATTTAGATGGTGGTACATCTACAGTAATGGTACTCCCTAAAGCGCAAGCTCAACAATATAGACCAGATTGTGCTGATAATTATTGTTATATAAATGATCCAATAGATGGCGATTTATTACACAGAACTAGAGCAATCGCAGACGCATGGATAGTTGAGGAATAATTTTATTCCTTTTTCTTTACAAAAATATAAAATAATGATAAACTTTAAGTAGGGGTGTTATTTATGATTGATTCTATAAATGACGTATATAGAAAGCAAATATATGAAGAAAATAATGAAATTTCTATTTATGATTATCTTTCTAATTTAGATAATAAAACTAGAGAATACGTATTAAGATTAATAATTAGTGATTGGTATAAATATATTTACATATCTGAAAAAGAATTATTTAACGATATTATTAAAAATCCAAACAAACTTGTAGAATATTGTAAAGAAGATTTAGGTTTGTTATCTGTATTCGCTATATATGAAGAATCAAGTAATTTTTTTTCTACAACTTTAATACAAAAAATAATAGCAATTGAAAAAATAGATAATAGTTATATTGATGATGTTATGCAATGTGTAAATGTTTTCCATGTATTAGATAAGATGACGTATAAATTTCAATATAACTTTGATTCATTTAATGAATATTATATAGATTATTTACAGAATAGTAAAAAAAATAAAGATTTTATATATGAATATATTACTGGTAGAATTAGAAATTTATTTATTATTAATATGAATAAATATACTGAATATGTTTTAAAATTTATGAGAGAATATTATAAATGGAATTTTTATAAAAGTTGCTCTTTAAATTTAGATACACATAATAAAAATCAAAAAAGATATTTAGATATGATAGAAAGATATCCACTTAATTTACTAATAGATACATCAATAAATGATTTTGAATTTTTAAAATCAGTGATTAAAGATTATCTATATAATGAAAATTTTAATAAAGAACAAGAAAAAATAGAATCAAAACAATTTCTATTAAATAATACCTCAGAAAAATTTCAAAAAAAATTAAGAATAATTAAAGACTAAAAAAAGCATTTAATTGCTTTTTATTTTTTCTACATTCTTAAAATTTAATTTTGCTATTTCTTTTAATTTATCAAATCCAAATTTATTTACTATTTCTTTTCCAATTTCATCTACATTATCTCCCGCCCCTTTAGGTAATGTAATTCCAATATTTTTAGATAATTTGTCAAATTCTTGAATAAGAATATATCTACTAATTAAAGAAGCGCATGCTACAGATAAATGTTTATCTTCACCTTTAGTAAAAAAATCAATATTTTTAACCACACTAGGTACATCTTTTAAATAATTATAATATAAATAAGGTTTAGCAAATTCATCTACAATAATATGGTCATAATTTTTAATTTTATTACTTAATTTATATAAAACTTTGTTGTGTAAAAGTGATTTTATTTTATTCATATTAATATTTTCATTATATTTTTGATTAAATTCATTATATTCTTTATTAGGTAATACGTAAGATTCATAAGGTATTTCTTTTATAAATTTAGGAACAATTTCCATAATTTGTTCATCAGTAAGCTTTTTAGAATCTTTAACACCTATATTTTCTAAAAATTCAATTTTATCTTTAGATACAAAACTCGCAGTAACAACTATTGGTCCAAAAAAATCTCCAGTACCAACCTCATCAGAACCAATACTTGATGTATAATATACATTTGATTTAATACTACTTATTTTATTATTCTTTTTATCTCCACTTGATTTAACATCTACTTTACCACTATTAATTTTTTCAGTAGTAATCCAAAAATCACTTGCTAAATCAGCATCTCTTCCTTGAAATACAACTTTACCTGAATTATATAAAGTTACGACAGTATCACCATCTTTAGCTTGCCATCTTGCATAATTGGGTGCTTTATCTCTTTTGCACCAGTCAAATTCTTCATCCATCATAGCTATAGTTTTTTCACTTACTTTAAATGATACAACATTATTTTTCTGCACTCATCATCACCATTAACATTGTATCACAAATTTAGAAAAAATTCTTTCTTTTTTAAATAAAATATAATATAATTATTATAGGTGATAGAGTGAACGTAGTTGATTTGATTATTTTAATATTTATAGTTTTTGGAGGATTACTTGGAGGATTTAGAGGATTCACTAGATCTCTTGTATCATTTGTTGGTATTTTTGCAATATTAATTTTATCGTTTATTTTAAAAAATCCAGTAAGCATCTTTTTATATAATAATCTTCCATTTTTTAACTTTGGAGGTATATTTAAAGGAATAACAGTTTTAAATATATTACTTTATGAGGTAATCGCATTTTTTATAGTATTTTCAGTACTTACAATAATATTTAAATTATTATTAATAATTACTAATATATTTGAAAAAATACTTAATATGACAATCATACTTGGTATACCTTCTAAAATATTAGGTTCTATAATAGGAATGTTAGAATCAGTAATATTTGTATTTATTGCAATGTACATATTAAGACTACCAACATTAAATTTTGAAATAGCGCGTACATCTAAAGTTGGTAATTTTATATTAGATAATACACCATTATTAAATAAAGTATGCGATGATACTGTATTAATATTTAATGATATAATAGAACTTAAAAATGAATATGAAGAAGAAAGTGATACAAAACAATTTAATCAAGATGCTTTAGATAAAATGATAGAAAGAAAAATAATAACAAAAGAAAATGCTCAAAAATTAATAGAAAAAGGTAAATTAAAAGACGTAGTTGTAAAATAATGTAAATATATATTTAGTAATCTCTTTAAAATAAAGGGATTATTATTTTTTTTGAAATAAATTAAAAAATATTATCAAAAAATGTTTAAAAAAAATTATAGTTATGGTAGAATAAATATTGTGGTAGAACTGTATAAAAATTAGGAGTGAAAATATGGATATACTTAATTTAATAATAGATAATATATATTTATATATTTGTATAATAATAGGATTATTAATAGCTATTACTATACTTACAATTAATATAATAAATGATACAAAAAGAAAAAAAATAAAAGACACATATGAAAAAGCGGAAAAAGTAGATGAAGCAATAAAAGAAATAGAAGAAGAGGTAGAAACAAAAGAACCTACTGAGCTTGAAAGTATAATTCAAAAAATGCAGGAAGATATGGATGTTAAACCAGAAGATGTAGTAAGAAAATTTGAAGAAGAACAAGAAGAGAAAGCAATTATTAGTTATCAAGAATTAGTTGATAATGTAAAATCTGGTAAAATACAAGTAATAGATGATGATAATTCTGATGTAAATTACGTTGAAAGTTTAATAGGAAATTCAGCTCTTCAAAATGAACCAATTAGCGAAATAGAAAATGTAGAAACAGTAACTCCAGAAATGGTTAAAGAAGCAATTGAAACTATTTCAAATGAAAGCGTTAAAGAAAATACAATAAATGTTCCAAATGTAAAAGAAGAACCTAAGAAATTTAAACAAAGTAAAGTTATATCACCAGTATTTGGATATATGGATAATTCTTCTTCATATTCAAGTATAAAAAAGCAAAATTCAATAGATATAATGAATACAAATGATTATAATAGATTAACAGAAGAAATAAAAAGACAAGAAGAATTTTTAAAAACATTAAAAGAGTTTAGAGATAATTTATAGTTAAACTCTTTTTATTTTAAAAAAATATTTAATTTTTAAATTAATTAGTGTAAAATAAATATAGAAATTGGAAGTGATTGCATGAAATTTTATATTTATACATTGGGGTGCAAAGTAAATACATATGAATCTAATGTTATAAGAGATAAATTAATAAATAGTGGATATATAGAAACAACAGAGGAAAGTGCTGATATATATATAATAAATACTTGTACTGTAACTAATACAAGTGATAATAAATCACTTAAAACTATTAGAAAAGTTTTAAATAATCATCCTAATAGTATTTCAGTTGTAGTAGGTTGTATGACTCAAGTAAATAGTCAATTATTAAAAGATTTAAATGTATCAATAGTACTTGGAAATAGTGGTAAAAGTAAAATAGTAGAATATATAGAAAAATATAAAAAAGAAAAAACTCCTATTATAGAAATAAGTAATATAATGGATAAGCCATTTGAAGATATGTGTTTAAATAATTTTAATAAAACTAGAGCATTCGTAAAAATAGAAGATGGATGTGAAAATTATTGTAGTTATTGTATTATACCATTTGCTAGGGGTCGTGTAAGGAGTAAAAAGCCAGAAATAGTAATAGAAGAAATAAAAAAATTAGTACAAGATGGACATAAAGAAATAGTACTAACAGGTATCCATACAGGACATTATGGAGCTGATTTAGAAAACTATACATTTTCTAAATTACTTAGAGAAATAGAAAAAATAAAAGGTTTAAAAAGACTTAGAATATCTTCTATAGAAATAACAGAACTCGATGATGAATTTTTAGATACATTGAAATCAAGCAAAATATTAGTAGATCACATGCATATTCCAATTCAATCTGGCTCTGATGAAATTTTAAAACTTATGAATAGAAAATACGATAAAAAATATTTTATAGAAAAAATTGAAAAAATAAGAAATATTAGACCAAATATTTCAATAACTACAGATATAATAGTTGGTTTTCCTGGTGAAACTGAAAAACTTTTTGAAGAAACAATTAATACAGTAAATAAAATTAAATTTTCAAAAATACATGTTTTTCCATTTTCACTTAGAAAAGGTACAAAAGCAGAAGAATTACCTAATGTAGTTGACGATGTAACAAAAAAATTAAGAGTTAAAAAACTTATAGAAATAAGTAAACAATTAGAGATAGAATATTTTAATAAATTTGTAGGAAAAAGAATAGAATTTTTACCTGAAATGTATAAACAAGGATATATAATAGGTCATACAGGTAATTATTTACTAGTTAAATGTATAGGCGATATAAAAGATTTAAATATATTAAAAAAAGTAACAATTACTAACGTTGATTATCCATATGTTATAAGTAAATAATATTTTAAATCTTTTTTACTTGTATGCATATAATAAAATAAGTAAAATATTTTTATTTAGTATGTAAAAATTTAAAATTATATTGACAAAATATAAAAACTAATTTATAATTAAATACGTAAACTTTTTAAAAGTGTTGATTGAGAGAAGTAATAATAAAAACTGATTAAAGCGAGTTAGGTATGGTGGAAGCTAACAATAAAGAATATTATGAATAACACTCATGAACTATTAACTTGAATTTAGTAAAGTTAATCGGATGTAACCCGTTAGAAATTACACGATTTGATAGAATCGGTAAAGAGGTCAATATGACAAATTGGGTGGCACCGCGGAAAAGTAATTCGTCCCAAAAGTGAGGCGGATACTACTAAATATGCTCAATTAGCTCAGTCGGTAGAGCGCACGGCTGTTAACCGTTAGGTCGTAGGTTCGAGTCCTACATTGAGCGCCATTTTAGGCCTGATTAGCTCAGTCGGTAGAGCGCACGGCTGTTAACCGTTAGGTCGTAGGTTCGAGTCCTACATCAGGCGCCATATTGGTTAGTAACAAGTCTTAGTACTTGTTTTTTTATGTGAAGGAGGAATATTATGGTAACAATAGAAAAACTAAAAGACTATGCAGCAAAACTTATGTTTGACATGGATGAAGAAGGATACGAAAGAACACTTAAAGAATTTGAAACAGTTGAAAAACATATGGCACTAATAGGTGAAATTGAAAATATAGATAATGTAGAACCAATGACATTTCCATATGTAATTTATCATGCAAAATTAAGAGAAGATGAAGCAAAAGATTGTCTTACTAACGAAGAGGTTTTAGCGAACGCTAAAGAAACAAAAGCAAATCAAGTTAAAGTACCAAAGGTGGTGGGAGAATGAAAACAATAATGGATTTAAGATCTGATTTGGATAACAAATTAGTAACAAGTGAACAATTATTTGAAAAAGCTAATTCTTTAGCTCACAAATATCAAGAAGAATTTAATCCTTTTGTAACTATAATAGATGAAAAAAGCGAAGAAAAAAGTAATTCATTACTTAGTGGTATACCATATGCACTAAAAGATAACTTTTCAACTAAAGGTATACTTTCTACAGCTTCTTCTAACATACTTAAAGATTATGTACCAGTTTACGATGCAACTGCATATAAAAAACTAAAAGAAGCAGGAGCTCTTTTAATTGGTAAAACAGTACTTGATGAACTTGCAATGGGTGGAACAGGAACAACAGGTCATACAGGAATTGTACGAAATCCATGGAATAAAAATCATCAAATAGGTGGTTCTTCTGCAGGGAGTGCTGCTGCTGTCGCACTTGGTATAGTACCATTTTCAATCGGTTCAGATACAGGTGACTCAATTCGTAAACCAGCCGCATTCGGTGGAGTAGTTGGATTTAAACCTACATATGGAAGAATTTCTAGATATGGTCTTTTCGCTTTTGCTTCAAGTTTAGATCACGTTGGCTGTTTTACTAGATGTGTTAAAGATGCAGCTATTGTTACAGATATTTTAAAAGGACAAGATGAAAGAGATATGACATCCCTTCCAGATGAAGATATCAAATATTTAGATATGATAGATAATGATATAAAAGGTAAAAAACTATTCTTTATAAAAGAATTAACAGACTTAGAACTATATAAAGATGCTGGAGAAGAAACACTTGAAATATTAAAAAAATTTAAAGAAACAATAGATAAGTGCAAAAGCATTGGTTTTGAGGTAGAAGAAATATCTTTTGATGAAAAATTACTTAAAGCTATATATCCTGCTTATATGACTATAAGTTGTGCAGAAGCAACAAGTAATAACTCAAATCTTACTGGTATACCTTTTGGTCCAAGAGGTGAAGGAGATAATATAAATGATATAATGTTTGATGCTAGAACTAAAGGTTTTAGTGAACTTATTAAAAGAAGATTTATATTAGGTAGTTATATATTACAAAGAGAAAATCAAGAAAGATTATTTAAAAATGCTGGTAGACTTAGAAGAATAATTGTTGATAAAATGAATGAATTATATAAAACATACGACGCTATGATATTACCTGCTAGTGGAGGAATCGCACCTACATTTGAAGGTGAAATAGATAGAATGTCTCCTAGATATTTAATGTTAGAAAATCACATGGCTATAGGAAATTTTGGCGGATTTCCAAGTATAACAATTCCAAATGGATTTGTTAAAGATATGCCAATTGGAATCAATATTACTGGTAGGTGCTTTGAAGATGGTTTAACACTCAATATAGCAAATAAAATAGAAGAGGTGTTAGGTTACAAGGGAATAGTAAAGGAGGAATACGATGTATAAAGTAGTTATTGGACTTGAGGTTCACTGTGAGGTAAAAACAGAATCAAAAAACTTTTCAAGTTCTAGAAATACATATTCAGAATATCCAAATGAAAATATAGATACAGTAGATATTGGTCTTCCTGGAATTCTTCCAGTCGCAAACAAACAAGCATTTAGAAAATCTTTAATGATGGCCCTTGCTTTAAATTGTAAAACGCCAGATATAGTAATGTTTGATAGAAAAAATTATTATTATCCAGATCTTCCTAAAGGTTATCAAATAACACAAGAAACAAAACCAGTAGGTAGAAATGGTTATGTTATGATTAATGTAGATGGTGAAGATAAAAAAATATTAATTAACAATATTCATCTAGAAGAGGATACTGCAAGTCTAGATCATTTTGGTAATTATTCCTTAATAGATTATAATAGATCAGGCGTACCACTCCTTGAAACAGTAACAGAACCTTGTATGCATTCAGCAGATGAAGCAATAACATTTTTAGAGGCTTTAAAAGGTATTTTCCTTTATACAGGAGTATCAGAAGCAAGAACAGATAGAGGTCAAATGAGATGTGATGTCAATGTATCTTTAATGGATGAAGATGCAATAGAACTTGGTACAAAAGTAGAAATGAAAAACATAAATAGTTTTAACAACGTAAGACTTGCTATAGAATATGAAATAAAAAGACAAACTGAAATACTTAAAAGTGGAGGAAAAGTACTACAAGAAACAAGACGTTTTGATTCAGAAGATTTAAAAACTTATCCAATGCGTTCTAAAGTAGATGCAGTAGATTATAAATATTATATAGAACCAAATATTCCTCCTATTAAAATTAGTGATGATTTAATAGAAGAAATAAAAAAAGAAATACCTATGTTACAATATGAAAGAACAGAAAAGTATATGAATGATTATGGACTTTCAAGATATGATTCTGAAATAATTGTAAAAGATAAAAAAGTTTCTGATTACTTTGAAGAAACAATAAAACTAGGTGCAGATCCAAAGGTTAGCGCAAACTGGCTTACTAGTATAATTTTAGGATACTTAAATAAATATGAAATAACTATAGATGATTTATATTTAACACCAAAAATGCTTTATGATTTAATATCAATGGTAGATACAGGTAAAATATCATCTAAGCAAAGTAAACAAGTATTCTTTAAATGTGTAGAAGATAATAAAGAACCAAATGTTATAGTTAAAGAAATGGGAATGACTCAAATAACTGATGATAAAACAATTCGTGATATAGCTATAAAAGCTTTAGATGAACATCCAGAATTAATAGAAGATCATAGAAAAGGTAAAAACACTTTTGATTATTTTGTAGGTCAAGTAATGAAAGCAACTCGTGGTCAAGCAAACCCTAAAGTAACAAGAGATATAATCTTAGAAGAAATGGAGAAAAGGTAATATGAATAATAAATATCGTAATGTATATTGTGGTAATGTCGATGAATCATATATTGATAAAGAGGTAAAAATAGCAGGTTGGATTGCTAATATACGTGATCATGGAGGAGTAATATTTTTAGATATAAGAGATGAAAAAGGTGTAGTACAAATAGTAAGTAACGATGATACTATGTTCGATGGACTTACTAAAGAATCTAGTGTAACAGTTAAAGGTATTGTTAGAAAAAGAAATGAAGATGACTATAATGATCATATAAGTACAGGTACTGTAGAAATTCTTGTTGAATCTATTGAAGTACTTGGTAAAGCACCTAATGAATTACCATTCGAGGTAATTACATCAACTAACGTATCAGAAGATATAAGATTAAAATATCGTTATTTAGATCTTAGAAATGATAAAGTTAGAAATAATATAAATTTAAGAGCAAAAGTACTTAAATTTTTAAGAGATAAAATGGATTCAATGGATTTTACTGAGGTTCAAACGCCAATAATAACAGCGTCTTCTCCAGAAGGTGCGAGAGATTTTATAATTCCATCAAGAAAATTTCATGGTAAGTTTTACGCATTACCTCAAGCTCCTCAAGTATTTAAAGAAATACTTATGGTAAGTGGATTTGATAAATATTATCAAATTGCTCCTTGTTTTAGAGATGAGGATTGTAGAAGCGATAGAACATTAGAGTTTTATCAATTAGATTTTGAAATGGCTTTTGTTGAAGAAGAAGATGTATATAAAGTAGGTGAAGAAATATTTTATGATACATTTAAAAACTTTTCAAATAAAGAAATCTCACCAAGACCATTTAAAAGAATTTCATTTAAAGATTCTATGTTAAAGTATGGAACTGACAAACCAGATTTAAGAAACCCGCTTGAAATAATTGATATAAGTGATATATTTATAGATTCTTCATTTAAACCATTTAGAGGTGTATGTGTAAGAGGAATTAAAGTAGATAATATTGGTGATAAGTCAAATAGTTGGTTTAATGAGGTAGTTGATTATGCTAATAGTATTGGTATGCCAGGAATAGGGTATATAACACTTATGGAAGATGGAAGCTTTAAAGGACCTATTGATAAATTTTTAACTGATGAAGATAGAAAAAATTTAATAGATAAAGCCAACTTAAAAACTAATAGTGTATTATTCTTTATAGCAGATAAAAAAGAAAAAATAGCTGCTAAAAATGCAGGAATGATTAGAACAGAACTAGGTAAAAAATTAAATTTAATAGATGAAAATAAATTTGAATTTTGTATAATTAACGATTTCCCAATGTTTGAATATAATGATGAAGAAGATAAATATGAATTTTGTCATAACCCATTTAGTATGCCACAAGGTGGAATTGATGCATATAGTAAAACACCAGATGATATTCTTGCTTATCAATTTGATTTCGTTTGTAATGGAAATGAAATGGCTTCAGGAGCAGTAAGAAATCATGATATAGAATCACTTAAAAAAGGATTTAGTGTAGTTGGATATGATGAAAGTGTTCTTGAAACAAGATTTTCATCACTATATAATGCATTTAAATATGGTGTACCACCTCATGCAGGAATGGCTCCAGGTATAGATAGAATTATAATGCTTTTACAAAATGAACCAAATTTAAGAGAGGTACAAGCATTCCCAATGAGTGTATCAGGTAATGATGCAATGATGAACTGTCCTAGTGAACTTTCAGAGCAACAATTAAGAGAGGTACATATAAAAATAAGATAAAAAAATTTTGGATATAATTTAATCCAAAATTTTTTATATTTTATAAACTTTTTGATATACTTTAGGTTTGTTAGAAGACGAATTTATAAATTCATTAAAATTTGATATTGAGCTATTATATTGACTTTCATTTTCTTCTATGTCATATCTAAATGTATTAGCTAATCTTTCCAATTTTTCTTTTCTTTTTTCTAACTTTTTCTTCTTTTGATAATTTTCCATTTTATCATTTGTTACCTTTTTTTCATCAATTATATAACTTTTACATTCACTAAAACAATCTCTAGTATTTAAATTAGTCACAATAACACCATATTTATTATCTAATTTTACATAATATTCTAAATCAATATCATTTAAAGATAAAAAAGGAAATATAATACCAGTATTTATTTCTTTACCAAATATTTCACCATTTTTAAGTATTATTTTTTTATATATTATATTCATTTCAGTTAATCCAATTTCAAAGAATTTATATGTAATTCTATCTATTATAATTTTACTTTTTAAATCATTTATTTTAAATTTTTTATCATTTTCAAATTTGTTAAAATAATTATATAAAGCATAACTTTCCGCACCACTTAAATCATAGTTAGGTTTTATAATTGAAATAATATTATTTTCATCTATATTAAACTTAATTTTTTTAAAATTAATATTTTGTTTTAATATAATTTTACCAATATATAAATCATTCATATTTTTCATTCTTTACTTATCTAAACTTGCTTTTATAAATGAATCAAATAAAGGTGCTGGACGAGTAGGTCTAGATTTAAATTCTGGATGAAATTGACAAGCAATAAAATGTTTATGACTTGGTAATTCTATTATTTCAACTAAATTTGCTTTTTCGTTTATACCAGAAAATACCATTCCTTTTTTTTCTAGTATCTCTTTATATTTATTGTTAAATTCATATCTATGACGATGTCTTTCAAGTATCTTATCTGTATTGTAATCTTTAGCGGCTAAAGTACCTTTACTTATAGTACATTCGTAATTTCCAAGTCTAAGAGTACCTCCCATATTTACTATAGATTTTTGATCTGCCATTAAATCTATAATAGGGTTTTCACATGTAGAATCAAATTCAGTACTTGATGCATCTTTTATACCACATACATTTCTAGCAAATTCAATAACTGCTAATTGCATACCTAAACAAATACCTAAAAATGGAATATTATTTTCTCTAGCATATTTAATTGCTTTAATTTTTCCTTCAATTCCTCTTGAACCAAATCCACCCGGAACAATTATACCATTTGAATTTTTAAATACCTCTTTTAAATTTTTCTTATCACTTTCTAATTCTTCAGAATCTATCCAATTAATATTTATTTTAACATTATATTTATATCCTGCATGTCTTAAAGATTCAGCTACAGAAATATAAGCATCGTGTAATTCAACATATTTACCAACAAGTGCAATCTCAATTTCACCTTTTAAATTATTTACTGTGTCAATTAAATTTTCCCAATAAGTAAGATTTGCTTTTTTAATAGGTAGTTCAAATTGTTTTAGAATTATTTCATCTATTTTTTGTTTATAATAATTAATTGGTATTTCATAAATATTTTTAACATCAATTGAATCAATAACATTACTAACTGGTACAGAACAAAATAAAGATAATTTATTTTTTATAGATTCACCAGTATCATATGGTGCGCGACACACTAAAGCATCAGGTCTAATTCCCATATTTCTTAAATCTTTAACACTATTTTGTGTAGGTTTAGTTTTAAGTTCATTAGAACCATATATAAATGGTACTAGAGTACAATGAACAAAGAAAGTATTAGTAGAACCTTTTTCATATTGAATTTGTCTTAAAGCTTCTATAAAACTTTGAGACTCTATATCTCCAACAGTACCTCCAATTTCAGTAATAACGATATCAGCTCCGCTAGTAACACCCGCTTCGTATACTTTATTTTTTATTTCATTAGTAATATGAGGTACCATCTGAACTGTCGCACCTAAATAATCACCATGTCTTTCCTTATCGATAACACTCTTATAAATTTTACCACTAGTAATATTTGAGGTAAAATTAAGTTCTTCATCGATAAATCTTTCATAATGACCTAAATCTAGGTCAGTTTCGTGACCATCGTAAGTTACAAATACCTCTCCATGTTGAATAGGATTCATAGTTCCAGGATCAACATTGAAATATGGATCAAATTTTTGCATAAAAACTTTATATCCACGTGATTTTAATAAAAGAGCAATACTAGAAGCAGTAATACCTTTTCCAAGACCAGATACAACTCCTCCTGTTACAAATACATATTTTGTCATACAACATCCTCCTAACATAAATATAACTCTCTTTCATTATAACATTTTAAAAATATTAAAAAAAAGTCTTTTTTTTAAGTAATTAAAATGTTATAATTAAAATGGTTCACTAAAAAACGATAAAATTCGACATTAGGTATTCTAATGTTTTTTTTTATACATATATTTAAATAGGAGGGGTTATGAAAAAGTTTTTAAAAAACTATAAGCTTCCAATAATATTGCTTATATCTATTATAATAGGTTGTATTTTAGGAAGCATACTTGGTGATAAATCTACTGCATTAAAGCCACTTGGAACAATATTTGTCAATATGCTTTATGTAATAGTAGTGCCACTTGTATTTTTTACGATATCAAGTAGTATAGCAAATATTAAAAGTTTTAGAAAATTAGGTAAAATATTTTTAGTAATGTTTATAGTATTTATAATAACTGGCGCAATATCTGCAATTTTTATGTTAATAGGTGTTAAAATAATAAATCCTGCAGGTGGAGTTAATATAGAATTAACTGAAGGTGTAAAAGAAACTATAGACTTTGGTAGTAAAATAGTAGATATGATAACAGTACCAGACTTTTATATGTTATTTTCAAAAGGTAGCATGCTTCCACTAATTATATTTTCTTGCATTTTTGGATTTGCAGTTGGAATGCTTAAAGAAGAAAAACATAGTATAGGTAAAGTACTTAATACAATTTCTAAAATAATGATGAAAGTAATTAATATAATAATGTATTATGCTCCAATAGGACTTTGTGCTTATTTTGCATCTTTAATTGGTGAATATGGAAAAGAAATTATAGGTAGTTACGCTAAAAGTATGATATTTTACTATGTAATGGCTATTCTTTATTATTTTATATTTTATGCACTATATGCCTTTATAGCAAGAGGTAAGAGAGGAGTTAGAACTTTTTTCAAACATGCATTTACTCCAACTGTAACAAGTTTAGGAACATGTTCATCTATAGCAAGCTTACCATCTAATATAGAATGTGCGGATAAAATGAAAATAGATGATGATGTTGCAAAATCTACACTACCTATAGGCGCTACAATGCATATGGAAGGTTCTGCTATGGCGTCAATTCTTAAAATAGCTTTCCTATTTTCTATATTTGGTAAAAGCTTTACTGGCGTTAATACATTATTAATCGCAATACTTATATCAGTATTATCAGGTGTAGTAATGTCAGGTATTCCTGGTGGTGGATTAATTGGTGAAATGTTAATAGTATCACTATATGGATTCCCACTTGAAGCATTCCCAATAATTGCAACTATAGGATGGATAGTAGATCCACCTGCAACATGTCTAAATGTAGTAGGAGATATACCAAGTGCAATGTTAATAGAAAAACATGTCAATTGACATGTCTTTTTATTTATAATCAATTAAATAATCATTTTCATCTAATTTTTTAAATCTTTTAACTTTATCACATATTTCTTCTTCTTCATTAGATAAATTTTCTTCTATTTTAAAATTTAATACATCATAAAATGGAATATCATATAAAAATGAAAGTGTAGTAATATTAAACATAAAAATATCTACACCAAAATCTAAATCATTTTTATCTAAATATTTTAAAGCTAAAGGATTTAAATTATTTAAATTTCTATTAAATTTATAAATAGAATTATCAAAGTCAATAATTTTTACTTTTTTATTTTTATATAAAATATTAAAGGGATGTAAATCAGTATGTATTATTTTATCTTTATGCATATTTAATATAGCTTTTTTTACTAATTTTAATATTTTAATTTTTTTATCTTTACTTAAATAATTTAAATTATATAAATTTAAGTAATTTATATATTCAGTAATATAACCAGAAAATTTATTTTTATCGTATACTAAAAATTTTGGAAAAACTAAATTTTTATTTTTAATTGTCGATATAATTTCTAAATTATTAATTTGCTCATCAGTAATATTTGGTATTTCTTTATATACAAATATTTTGTCATTAAATATACAAGTATATATAAAACCTTTACTACCAAACATATCACTTGCAGTAATTTTACTATCTAATTCTTCTTTATATACTATGTTCATTTTTCATCACTAGAATATTATACAATTTACAAAATATTTGTCAATACTATTAATTTTAATTTATTTAGTGTATAATAAACACGAAAGAGGGATTGCTATGTTTATTGATGAGGTAATAATAGAACTAAATGCTGGTAGGGGCGGTAATGGATGTATGGCCTTTAGACGTGAAAAATATATTGAAATGGGTGGACCATACGGTGGGAATGGTGGTCATGGAGGAAATATAATTTTCAAAGTAGATGAAGGACTTAATACATTAATAGATTTACGATATAAAAAAATATATAAAGCAAATAATGGGGAACATGGTGAAGGAAAAGGGTGCAACGGAAAAAACGCAGATGACTTAATTATAAAAGTACCACTTGGAACTGTTATTACTGATATGGATACTAATTTAGTTATAGGTGATTTAACTAAAAAAGATGATGAGGTAATAGCTGCTTATGGTGGGCGTGGAGGTCGTGGTAATATGGCTTTTGCAACCAGAAATAATCCAGCTCCATCATTTTGTGAAAATGGTGAACCAGGAGAGGTTGTAAAGGTAAAAGTTGAACTTAAATTACTTGCTGATGTAGGATTAGTTGGTATGCCAAGTGTAGGTAAATCTACATTTATAAGTAAAATAAGTGCTGCAAAACCAAAAATTGCTTCCTACCACTTTACCACACTTACTCCAAATTTAGGAGTAGTAAAAACAAAAGATAATAGATCTTTTACAGTAGCAGATCTTCCAGGTTTAATCGAGGGAGCTTCACTTGGAGAAGGTCTTGGAGATAAATTTTTAAAACATATAGAAAGAACAAGAGTAATCGCACATATCATAGATATGTCTGGATTTGAAGGAAGAAATCCAATAGATGATTATAAAATAATAAATAAAGAATTAGAAAACTTTAATAAAAAATTAATGGATAAACCACAAATCGTCATAGCAAACAAAATGGATTTAGAAAATTCATCAAAAAATTTAGAAAAATTTAAAAAAGAAATAAACTGTGAAATATTTGAAATAAGTGCGATAAATGGAAAAGGAATAGATAAAGTATTAATTCGTCTTGCAGATATGTTAGAAAAAATAGAAAAACAACCACTTTATGAAGAAGAAAAAATGATGAGTCATGTACTTTATAAATTTAAAGAAGAACAACCATTTAATATAATAAAAGAAGGAAATACTTTTATAGTTAAAGGTCAAGAAATAGAAAAAATACTTAAAATGACTTGGTTTTCAAGTGATGAAGCTTTTAAAAGATTTTCTAAGAAATTAGTTAAACTTGGTATAGATCAAAAATTAAAAGATATGGGAATAAAAGAGGGAGATATAATAAGAATACTTGATTATGAATTTGAATATAAAGAGTGATAAAATGAATGATGATTTAAAAAAAATAAAAGATAAATATGGAGAAAAATTCATGCATTTATGTAGAAATCTTTTCCCTAGTATAATTGAAAAAGGAGAATTATTTGATTTAATAGAATCAAAATTTGAATATAATAAATGTTTATATGATGATATTATAAATAATAATTTAAAAACAGATTTTAAAAATTATATTTATAGTATGTGTACTAAAGAAAAAGTAGAAAAAACATATACAGATAAAAGTGTACTAGAACTATTAAATTTAAAGGGATATGATTTATATGAGTGTAAAAGCAAAGAAGATATACAATCATTTAGAAAATATTATGCTAAAGATGAAGAACTTTGTACCTTTAAAGAAGAAAATAGATTAGATAAGTGTTATGTGTTTTTTGCAGTAAAGAAAAATGTAGATGAGATAAAAAGAGAAGATTTTGAAAATCCAATAAGAGAAGATTTATATGGTACATCAGTTATAAGTATTCAATTTACTAAAGATAAAAATAATACTTTATCGATAAAAAATAGATATAACCATAGAGTAATTAATCCAGATGCAACATTTTCAAATAATTTAGAAAATATAATACCAGGTCTTACATGTGCTTTTGAAAGAGATTATAATTTAAATATAACACAAGCAGATAGTAGAGATTTTGGACTTTTAAATTATAATTACGTAAATGTAAATGGTAAATTATATAAATATAACTATGAAATAAATAATTTATATTACTGCCCAAATAATATAATAATAGATAATAATAAAGTTAAAAAATTAGATAAAAGTAAATATATATTAATAGATTATTTTATATTAGATTTACAAAATAAAAAAATATATTTATATGATAAAAAAATAAATGATGCTTTTATAAATACATTAATAGAAATACAAAATATAAAAATATTTAAAAATGATAATACAAAAGAAATAATAATAAAAACTAAATTCAATGAAGCAATAATAAAAATTAATAAATTAAATCAAATGATTACTTATATAGATAAAAAATCTATATTAATTGGGAATAATTTTTTAAATAATAATTTATATTTAAAAAGTATAAGTATGTTAAGTGTAGAAGAAATAGAAGATAATTTTATAACATATAACGAGGTTATAGATAATATAAAACTACCTAAAGTAATAAGTATAGGTTCAAGTTTTCTTTATTGGAATAAATTATTAAAAGAATTAGATTTTCCTAAATTAAAATATATTTCTGAATTATTTATGCATAAAAATTTAATTTTATCTAAAATAAATTTACCAAATTTATTAGTATTAAAAGATTACTTTTTATATAATGATAAAAATTTAGAATATATAAATGCTCCAAAACTAAAAGAATTTGGAAATAACGATAACTTAAGTAATCTTAATCAAAAAAAATTATCATTAAAACTTAAATAAGTTACATAAATTGTGACTTTTTTTTTAATTTAATTTTTTTTGTGATATACTTATTATAGGTGAAATCGAATATGGATGATTTAATAAAAATAAAAAACAAATATGGTGAAGAAATGATGCATTTTGCTAGAAAGTCTTTTTCAAGTATATTAGAAATACCTGGTTTACTTTTTAATTTATTTGAAAAAAACTTTGCTTATAGTAAAATTTTATATAGTGATATTATCGAAAATAATTATAAAGAAAGTTTTATCGCATATATATATAGTTTATTGGATGTGAAAATAGAAAAAGCACACAGTAAAAAAACTCCAAAAGAATTATTAAGCGAAGCAGGATATGATTTATATGAGTGTAAAAGTGAAGAAGATATACAATCATTTAGAAAATATTATGCTAAAGATGAAGAACTTTGTACATTTAAAGAAGGAAATAGATTAGATAGTTGCTATGTATTTTTTGCAGTAAAGAAAAATGTAGATGAAATAAAAAGAGAAGATTTTAAATTTCCAAGTAGAGAAGATTTATATGGAACATCAGTTATTAGTATACAGTTCAGTAGAGGAAAATATAATGTATTATCAATAAAAAATAGATATAATGATAAAATATATAATCCTGATGCTACATTTTCAAATAATTTAGAAAATATAAATAAAGGTTTAACTTATGCATTTGAAAATACTTATAATTTAAAAATAGTTTATAACGAAGATGTAAACTTTAAACTACCTAATTATGTAAAAGCAGCAGATGGTAAAATGTATAAATATAACTATAATATAAATGGTATTTACTATTGTATAGATAATATAATAATAGATGGTAATAAAATAGTAACAGATTATCAAAAAGAAAAAGAAAGATATTTAATATTCGATTACTTTATATTAGATTTACATGAAAAAAAATTAAAATTATATGATAATACATTAATTGATTCATTTATAAATGATTTTGATGGAATGAATAAAATATCTATAGTAAGAGATGGAGATAAAAAAACAATTACAATAGATGATAATATATTAATAATATTAGATAAAGATAATAGAATGATATATTATGAAAATAAAAAAATAAAAAATATAAATGATTTATATTTATATGAAAATATATATTTAAAAGGTATTTCACTTAATGAGGTTGAAAATGTAGGATTATTTTTCTTAAATTCAAATATGACCTTAAAAGATTTAAATTTACCAAAATTAAAATCAAAAGGAGATTTCTTTCTATGTAATAATCCACTAGGAAAAAATATAGTAGTTAATGATGAAAGGGAAAAAATATGTTAAAAAAAGTTCAAATAGTAAATATAGATAAATGTAATTATACATTACTTGATATGAATAATAATGAATATAAAGTAAGTATGATATTTTATGAATTTAGTCCTAAATTAAATGATATTATATATTTAGATGAAAAAATATTAACTGAAATTAATATATATAATTTTGGACCAATTAAAGATAATAAAATAAAAGATAACGAAATGATTAAAATAGTAAGAGAAAAAGAAGAATACTATTTAACAAGATATTATGGTTAAATAAAAAACTATTGATTTTAAACTCTATTTATTATATAATAATCCTTAATAATTTATTAGGGAGGGTATTTATGTTAAACGATGAACAAGTAAAAAATATGATTTATGAAAAATCAATAGAAAGATTTAACAATAATGATATAAATGAAAAAGTATTAAATGATGTATTAGAATATATTAAAAATAGTAATAATATAAATTTTCTTTACCGCATTATTATGAATGAAAAATCAACTTTATTTTCACAAATTGAAAATGGAATTTCTAGATTAGAAGATATGGTAATAGAAACTAAAAATGCAGAATATATATATTGGTTTGCAATGAATGTAGAAGGAGCCAATATAGAAAAGTTAGAAGATGCATTAATTTCACTTAGATATTCACCTCGATATATATATGAATTTGCAAGAGATAAAGATGAATCAAATAAAGAAAAATTAACAGATGCGATAATAGAATTTGGAAAAGCAAGATATATATATACTTTTGCAAGAGATGTAAAAGGTGCAAATATTGAGAAATTAGCAAATGCGATAATAGAACTTGGAAATATAGAATATATATCTTATTTTGCAGAAAATGTAGAAGGTGCAAATATTGAGAAATTACAAAATGCAATAATAGCAACAAAAGATGAAAATTGTATATATAATTTTGCAAGAGATGTAAAAGGCGCAAATATAGAAAAATTGGAAGATTCAATAATTTCAATTGGAAACGCAGGATATATATATAATTTTGCAAAAGATGTAAAAGGCGCAAATAAAGAAAAATTAGAAGATGCAATAATAGAAACTAGAGATGCAGAATTTATATATATATTTGCAAAAAATGTAGAGGGTGCAAACATTGAGAAATTAGAAGATGCAATAATAGAAACTAGAGATGCAGAATTTATATATATATTTGCAAAAAATGTAGAGGGTGCAAA